>JBKEAK010000003.1:0-3484 GCA_047972125.1 Halodesulfovibrio sp. | reverse complement strand
TTTTGGCGCAATCTTCCGCCTCGTCTGATACGGCGTATGGAGCAATTGCACGAAGTTCTGGTCAGAACAGAACATATCCGTCCTGCTCCGGATGATAGCCCGACACCGTATTTGAGGCGTGAGGATTTTGCGGTAATGACCGGGGTGTGCCTGTCGTTGTGGCGTATGTGAACCCGCGAGCTGCTGCAGATCATTGACGAGGTCGAGCTGTTGGCCCTGCAAGTTCTTGAGGAGGCAGCGCAAGGCAAAAGCATGCAGTTCTGCGCTGCCCGGCTGTATCCGGCCATGCTGTTCATCCGCTTTTACCATGACACGATTGGCGTATGTGCCTCTGATGCGATTCGGCGGTATTGCCCGCAAGCACCGCTGCTTGAGACGGATACAGCGCCCGCTGCCCCTGCCTTTGCAGGCGGCGTGGCAGAAGATACCGTTACGGATGAGAGCTCTGTTCCAGCAGCTGGCCGCAAGGTGCTGCTGGCCTGCAATTTCTTCTGGCCCTCTGTGGGGGGCACAGAGCTGTTGATCGAAGAACTCGGACAGCAACTGCAACAACTTGGCTATAGTGTGGAGATTGCCTGTCGGTGGCTGGAAAACCGCAATGCCTCCATTCGTCTGGGAATGCCTGTTCATTCCTTCCGGTGCCATGGGAAATTTACTGATCCCCATATGGGACCGGATACGGAAATATACCGTACACTGGTCTGCTAGGGGGGGTACGAGGCTGTCATTGTGCTGGCTCATCCGGATAACTGGACGTGTCATCTGTTACGTGATTTGCCCTCTCCGCATCCGCGCATCATCATGATGCCGAGTGTAAACTCCGACAATATCGAGCATTGGCAGGGCATGGGTGTAATGGACACCATTGCGGGGACTTTGCGGGCCGCTGACATGTGCGTTGCCGTTTCGGAACACGGGTATGACAAGCAGCTCTTTTCAGACTTGGGCGTAGAGCATGTGTTCATCCCCCATGCCGTAAAACCCGATCCGGATTCGCGGGATATGCGAACACTGCTGGATGTGCCCCCCGGATTACCTCTGCTGGCGTGTGTGGGCAATTTCTGGCCGGTGAAGAACCAGCTGGAACTGGTGAAACGGTTTGCCGCAGAGCCGTTGGACAGTACGGGGAATTGGCGTCTGGTGTTGGCCGGAGCCGCCTTGCCCTGGGAGAAGGAATCGCGTTTTTTTGAAGAGTGCTGGGCAATAGCTGCAGATGATCCGCGTATACGCATTCTCGGCCCTCTGCCGCCCCGTCAGGCCACGGCTCTTATCCGGGATGCCGATATGTTGCTTGTTCCTTCTCTGGGAGAAAGCGCAGGGCCGCTTGTTGCTCTGGAGGCCATGGCGTTATCCGTACCTTGGATAGCCACACCACAGTGCAATGCTGTGTACGATGAGGGCGGAGGTATCATAATCGATCTGAAATCGTTCCCGCAGGCGGTGCAAGCATTGCTGCATCAACCGGATTTGGCGCGGGAATTGGGAATAAATGGCAGGGAGCACTGGGAACGCTGTTTCCAGTGGGACTCCGTTGCACCGTTTTTTGATGCTTTGCTCAGGGGCGTTCCCGTTTCCGGCAGTGCAATGCCTCAGGATTTGCGGGCACGGCAGGCTGCATTGGTGCAGCGGCTGCTGCCCTTATAGGGATGAAAGCAAGCGGGGGCGTGACAGCCCCTTGTTCAGAGATGAACCGTAATTACCCTACGGTGGTTGTATATACCGTTCCGACCGGCAAACACGATAGAAGGTGACTTGCCGGTTTGCAGGCGGAGCGTGCCAAGGGGGGGGCGCCTGTTCCGATTACCCCGCAGTGCTGAAGCTTTTCTGGGCAGAGACCCAATCCTCCTCAAAATCCACTTCAATGCATTTGTGCATGGAAATATCAACTGGGCGGAACTTGATGTTGTCGTCTATGATGATCTCCATTCCCTTTTCAAAATAATCGTTTTCCTCACAAGCACGCAGTCCTTCAGCAAAGCGAGGCAGATCGATTTTTCGGATGAAGTTTATTCCCACGGCTTCACCTGCCGCATGCTTCACCTGTTTGGAAATGGCCGAGATGAATCCCTGCTCGTTCAGAGTGTATTTCACCTCTTCCTCACCGCAATTCTTGGTGTCCACACAGATGAGGTTGTGCTCTGTGGCTCCGAGGACTTCCTTGAGAATGACCTTGTCAAACACCACGTCTCCATTCATCCAGAGAATGTCGTCATCCAGATTCTCAATGGCGCAGAGCAGGCTTTTGGAGGTGTTTGTCAGGTAATAGTTGGGATTGTACTTGTAGTATACTTGCGGAAAGTTTTCCATGATCAGTGTCATTTTGAAGCCTACTACAACAATAATTTCATGTATTCCCAGTTCCTTGAGAATGCGTATCTGTCTGCCGAGGATAGTTTCGCCGTAGGGCAGTACAGAGAGTGATTTCGGAAAAGGTCTGCTGAGCCTGCTTCCTATTCCTGCTGCAAGAATTACCGCTTTCATGGTGCACATCCATTGTTTTAAAGGTAGGTGGAAATGATGTGTTTCGCCAGCCTCTTTGCGGAATTTCCATCAATGTCGCTGAATGCAAGATCTTTCATCTGTTTGCGATCGTTTGAAAAATCATCATTGTTATTTACCACGATGCTTTCAATTGCGTTGTAGAGTTCGTCCTGTGTCTTTGCCTTGTGGCCAGGAGTCATTGCGTCAAAGTCAAACAACAACTCCCTGTTTACTGCCATATATTTTTCCAGATCGTATGCGTAGAATATTATAGGCTTGTCGACGTGAAGGAAGTCAAAATATATGGACGAATAGTCGGTAATCAAAGCATCGCAGAGAGGGAGAAGAGGATATGCGTCGCTCTGTGGCGGAACCATGATGATGTTTGAAGGAAGTTCTCCTGTATTGACGGGGGTATAAGGGTGAAGTTTGCACAGGAAGATAATGTTGTGCTGCTCACAGAAATGTGAAAGCCGCATAATATCTATTGCTCCATCCTCAAAGGGACCTCCGCCGTTATCTCTGAACGTGGGCATATAGAATATGGTTTTGCCGCCCATTTTGCGGAAGCGGACAAGCTCTCCGTAGAGACCGCTGTCAGTATTGATCATGTCGAGCTTTGAAGGGCGTCTGTGTAGCACATCGTTGCGGGGGTAGCCGCATTCTACAAACGTTTCAGCCTTGAACGCCCGCGCAAAAGCGTTCTGAGTAAAGAAAGGTGATGTGGAAACGACGGAGTTATATCCTGAATAGAACGTGGTCAGGCGTGCTGCCTTTGCGGGGGTCATGTTCACCGTTGATTCTATTTCGGGAAATCCGATGGCTTTTAAAGGTATCCCGTGCCAAAGCTGAATGAATACGGCTGTCTCTGTGAGCAGTCTGAGATAGTCCTGCTCCTTCCATGTGAAATCGTCGCAAATAACAAGCCCGGCTCTGGCAATGAGCTCAGTGGCTTCGGGGTCAAGAATCCCCATGGCTGGTAGGCCTTGCGATTTGAGGTAGA
>JBKEAK010000079.1:0-15740 GCA_047972125.1 Halodesulfovibrio sp. | reverse complement strand
ACGCCATGCGGCAAGTTCGGCTTCTGCCTCTGCCCAGCGCTTTCCTTCCAGCAGGGTCTCTACGTATCCGGAGGTGATTTCCTCGTCGGGGCCGTATTTGGCGAGGAGCACACGGTACATGGCGCGGGCGTTTTCGTGGTCGCCCTGCATGAAGGTGCTGCGGGCGATGATGAGTTCAGCCTGTCTGCCGTCGGCATTGAAGGGCGTGTAGGGAGTATTTTGTTCAGGGGCCACGGCAGCCTCTGCGTTCGCAGCCTCTGCATTTTCGGGTGCTGGCTGCTCGCCTTCTGCCAGAACAGTTGCAGACTGTTCGTTATCTGCCAGAACAGTTGCAGACTGTTCGTTATCTGCCAGAACAGGTGTAGACTGTTCGTCATCTGCTTGCACAGGTGCAGGCTGTTCGTTATCTGCCATAACCGGCGCTGGCTTAGCCGGAGAAACCGGCGCTGTCTGAGGCCCGGGGGCGGCAGCCGTGTTGCCCACAGCGTGAGACGCTATGTTTTGCGGCTCATGCAGCAGGGCATCGGGAACCGTGCGTGCTTCATGCAGGGCCGCATCCATCTGGCGTACCAAGGCCTTTCTGCCACTTGTACGCAGATAGGCTTCCGCTGCCTGTCGTGCTGCCTCCCTGTCTGGCGAAGCGGTGAGTTCCACCACATACCACAGGGAGTTGTCCGAACCGTAGAGGAGCAGCAGGCGTGCCTCAGGCGCAACGGATGAGCGCATGCGCAGCACTGCCTGTGCAGCACCGGCAGGATTGCGGGCCGAGTCTGTCTGCACGGACCATATGCTGCCGGTGGGAGCGGGCGGAATATCTGTTACCGGAGCGTTATCTGCCGCACGCAGGGCCGCAGTGCAGGCAAGCAGCATCAGCAGTGCGGGAAGGCAGAATTTCGTGAGTATGCGGGCCGGTATCATTGTGTGCTCCGGGGGGCAGCCTGTTCCTGCGGCTGAAGGGCTTTCATGCGGGCGGCACGGTTGGTGCCGGACGATTTCGTGTAGTCGGTTGATTGCGAGTTGCGGGTGGCTGGAGTTTCCTGCGGGCGCAAAACGCGTTTCAGCAGCCGGGTGGCCGTCTTGTATTCCCTGAGAGCATATTCCGTTTTGCCCGTGCGGGTATACAGTTCGGCAAGTCTGAAGTGGGCGTCGCCATCGTCAGGATAGCGGCTGTTGAACTCGCGGAAGCGCTCAATGGCAGCCCGCGTGTTGCCCTGTTCTGCATATACCATGGCCGAGCCTTTGAGGGCTGTGGCATTTTCAGGTTCAGTTTCCAGCAGTTTATTGAAAATCGCAAGGGCGGGGGCTAGATGCTCCGCAAAAAACGCCTCTGCGCCGAGCTCGGCAAGGAACGTGGTGTCGTTGCCGTAGGCTCTGGCAAGCTTGGGATAGAGTTTTTCCGCACGCTGGCGTTGGTCTGCGAGATTAAGCAGGCGGGTGATGAGCAAGGCGCGGTCCTTGGGCAGCGGGTCCATGCCGAGCAGCGGAGCGAAAAGTTCCAGCGCTTTGGCTGCCTTGCCGGTGTTGCCGTATGCCTCGGCCAGAGCAAGGCGGTCGTTTTCGTCAAGCGAGGCAACGCCGTAGGATTCGTACATGCCGACGGAACGTTCGTACTTGCCCGTATACAGTGCGTTGCGCGCAACTTCCAGCATGGTGGGGCGGTCCTGCGGCCTGATGGCGAGGGCCTGCTCAAAATAGCGCAGTGCCTTTGCCGTGTCACCTGCGGCGGCCCATGCCGTGCCTGCGCCGAATGCTGCTTCGAAGTCATTGCGCGCGGTATCTGCAATGCGCGACCATGTTTCGGCGGCAATGGTATAATGGCCTGTGTCGTTTGCCAGCCGGGCTACCTTGCGGCCGAGCGCTGCGTCGGTCATGTCGGCTCTGTAAATCTGGTACCAGAGGCGGAATGCCTGTTCGGCCAGTCCTGCCTCTTCCGCCATGGTGGCCCAGCGGCGCAGCAGAGCAACGTCTTTACCGGAGCGCATGAAACGGGAGAGCAGAGACTCAAAGGCAGAAGCATCACCCTGTGCTGCAAGGGCCTGAGCGGAAGTCATGGCAATGTCTTCATCATCCGGGCGCAGGGTTCCCGCAATGCGCAGTGCCTCCAAAAAACGGGCAGGGTCGCCGGTGAAGGAGGCTATTTCCACCATGCGCATCACCTGCTCCTTGTCTCCCTTGGCAAGACGGGCCGCCTTGACGGCATAGGGCAGTGCCTTGACCGGGTTTTCTACCCACAGCAGCACTTCTGCTGCCGTGTCCATAACCGTGCGCGAGGCCGGGTGCAGCGCAGCCGCAAGCGTTGCAGCTTCTTCCACGGTGGCAAGGCTGGTGGTGTAGCCTGCCGCTTCCAGCATGGTCAGGGTATCCGGTTCAAGCCGTGTGGCAGGGGCAATCTTTTTCAGCAGGCGGTAGGCTTCTGCCGGTTCGCTGACCGCGAGCAGGGCGTCTGCTCCGGCTTTCATGAAATCCACATTGTCCGGTTCCCTGCCAAGGGCAAGGCGCACGGCATCCAGCACAAGGGGAGGCTGACCTGTGGCAGTCGCCACATCGAGCAGGCGTACAAGTTGTTCATGATCGGGAGTCTTCTTGTCCGCAGCCTCGCGCAGCAGGGCATAGGCCTTGTCGGGCTCTTCCAGTGCAAGGTGCAGCTGGACCTTGGTTTCCACAATATCCGGCCTGTCGGTGGGGAAGGGCAGAGCCTTTTCCAGTGCAAGGCGCATGGTGGAAGGTTCACCCGAGAAAAGCGCGGCCGTGAGCATTCTGCCGAGAATTCTGAGCGTATCAACGGCTGAGGCGAGCAGCCTGTCAAACAGGTTGAGCGCCTTGTCCACCTGATTGTTCGCCAGATACACCTCGGCGAGCTGCTCTGCATATTCGGTCTTGTCCGGCACGGCGTTGGTAAGGCTTTCCAGTGCATACTCCACTGTCTGCATGTCTTCGGCATCACGCGCGGCCCTGCTGAGGGCAACGAGCACCTCTTCGTTGCGGGGGACCTGACGGTCCACTTCCTTGAGGTAGGCAACGGCCTCCGGGAGCAGGTTGTTCCATTGCAGCACCTGCGCAAGGCGCAGACGGGCAGCCACACCGCCCTGCAACGTATCAAGGCGCGTTGCAAACTGCCCGCCCTGCGGCAGCATGCCGGTGCGCATGAAATGTTCCAGGCAGTAGGTGGTGTATTCTTCCGTGGAAACCGTGGCGCCGTCGCGCAGTTCTTCTTCAAGATTTTCGGAAACGACGAAGAGCTGCTGCATCAGCAGCTCACGCAGGGGCTCGTAGTCACCGGCGAGGCGTGATTCGGCAAGGCCAAGCAGTTCATCACGCAGGACAGACCGTATGGCCAGTGCGGATTTGGCAGCGGTTTTGTTTTCCAGCTGGATGAGGCGGGCCAGTGCAAAGCTCTCTTTTTCCGGCATGCCGTAATAGCGGTAATGCGAGACAAGCGTGCGCAGAATATCTGTGCGGTTGGGGGCTGCCGCGAGTATTTCCTCATACACGGGCATGGCCAGCAGCGGTTGCATGTTCCACTGATAATAGGTGGCCAGCGTGCTCAGCATGGCAACGTTGTGCGGCTTGAGCGGGCGCGCCTTCAGCAGGAATTCTATGGCCTGGTCCGGCTTGCCGAGCAGGTGATAGACTTCGGCAGCCGTCATGAGCAGGGGATAATCAGAACCGTCTTCTTCCACAGCCTTGTCAATGATGCCCTTGGAACGCTGGATGTCGCCGCTCGCAAGATACAGCTCGGCCAGCTCCCGCCGGGTGGGATAGACAAGCAACGTCAGGGCGAATACCGCGACGAAGAAGCAGAGGACGTAGAACGGATTGATTCTCACTGAATGCTGATCTCCACCTCACCGGAAACCATATCGGGCAGGACAAGGGTACCTTGCCTGTCGACGATTACCGTATGCTTGCCGCCTGTGGAGTTTACTGCCACCTGGCTGTCCGGGGGCAGGCCGCCAAGCGTGATGGTGCCTTTGCTGAATCCGTCATAACGGAAGTGAATCTTCCGGGCATCATATGCGAAGTCGTGTATCCAGCCTGTGGCGCTGCGGATGAAGGGGCGTGCGTTGCGGGGATGCTCGGCAAGCACAATGCGGGCTTCTGCGGCACCCGGTGCCAGATGCACGAAAAGCCCCTGCGGCTGCACATCGTAGCCGAGCACGTTTACAGAACGTTCAAGGTCCGGCAGCTTTGCCGTGTCGTCATAGCGCACACTGAGGCAGGCCCCGTAGTTGGTGAAGACATCGGCATCGCCGTCGCGTGCCACATGGGCCTGTGTAATGGACTGCACCATGGGCGGATACGCGGATGTGAACACCCGTGCCGTATCCTGTCGTGCCATCCAGTCATATACGTCCAGCAGGGCCTGCAGCGAGGCATCGTATTCCCCGCTGTAGAAATGGTAATAGGCGTTAATGGGCATGAGCCTGCGCGGGCTGCCCGTGCGTTCCATGGTGCGGGTTATGTAGCGGTAGGCGTGGTAGGGGCCTGTCCACAGCTTGGTCAGTATGTTCTCGTTGGCCTGCCCGGTAAATACCTGCACATACGGCCCGACCTGCTTGTACAGGGGCGAAACCGTGGTGAGCGAATTGTCGTGCTCGTCATAAATGGTGTCGCCGCCGTTTCTGTTCTGCAGGCCTGCTTCCGTCACTATACGCATGACAGG
Source organism: Halodesulfovibrio sp. (assembly GCA_047972125.1). Lineage (GTDB taxonomy): Bacteria > Desulfobacterota > Desulfovibrionia > Desulfovibrionales > Desulfovibrionaceae > Halodesulfovibrio. The sequence goes on along the minus strand of JBKEAK010000079.1, from coordinate 11,077 downwards.
GGCTTTGGGGTCGCATGAACCGGACCACTGCATGAGCCTGCAAGGCTTGCCTGCGGGGGCGAGATTTTCCGTTATCCAGCGCGCAGATTCCACAATTTCCTTTTGGGGATCGAAGGTATAGCCCTTTACGGGAATGCCGTATTGTTCAAGGCCGAGTTTTTCTTTGAACATCATGGCCTTGGCATCATCGCCTGAGTCCCAGTAGAAGGGATGGCTGAAGCTGTGCGAACCCGGTTCCACATTGGGCATGGCGAATATGCTGCGGGCCACATCCATGAGGTGGGCGTTGCCCTCGTATTCCGGGTCCACTTCAGCCTGAATGACCGATACGGTTACGGGAAAATCCACTTTGGCGAGCACACGGTCGCGGATGATCTCGGCGCAGTTCTTGGTCTTATCCACATTGGTGAAGCCGTTGAATCCGTCTGCATCAATATGTGAAAAGGCTATGCGCTTGCCATTCAACGTGGTGGGGGTGAGGGCAGGCTGGCCGCGTAACCCCATGCTTTCTGTCACAAAGGCGAAGGGATCAATATACAGCTGCTTGCGAAAATCTGCGGGGTCCATCCAGCGGATGTATTCCGGCAGGACCATGCCACCGGTTTCGGACACGGCAACGGCAATGCCGGTTGCACCCTGCGCCTTGTTGTGCACGGTGAGCCATGGCGTAAGCTTTTTGTCCCCGGTGGCGCTGAAGCGCTCAAAGACAGGCGGAAGGGGAGGCAGCCTGCGTTCGTAGTTCATCTGGGCGCTGACGGTTTCGTAGGTAAGCAGCGTTCCAGCGGTGGTGGTCTTCTGTTCGAAGGCGAGACCGAGCCGTGCAAGCAGCGTTGCGAGAGTGGCCTGAGTTGCGGGCGATGCCTCCTCAGCAATTTGTGTCGGGTGGTTGAGGAAGATGATTCGTATGCCACGCTCTGAGGCAGCCAGAAGCCACCGGATGAGCCCTTCGGGATTATCCACCGTAAGCGCATTGTACGCGCAGACAACGGCGCGCCATTCCGCCGGATCGAGTTTGGCCGGAAGCGGATTGGCTATGTCCTGATAGAATGAAAGCAGGCCCAAATAGTTGGCGGGCATGGCAAAGGCCCTGCGCCACGGATTGTCGGTATCTTTCTGGTCCGAAGCGGCGCTGTAGAGAACAAGTACCTTGCGGGCCACCGGCACTGGTGCGGCATGACCGGGCTCGATACTGCCCGGAAGCGCAGCACAAAAGATGGTCAGGCACAGGAATATGCCCGCCATTCTGAAAAGAGACGAAGTGAGGAGTTGCTGCATGGTTTCCCCCCGGAAAAAGCTCCCCGAGGGGAGCTATCGGCCTTCCGTGGCGGAACTGAGCTCCTGCACGGCCTTTCGGCACAGGGTCTGCGTCAGCATGTTGAGCGAGGTATCGCAGCCGTAGAAACATCCGCCGCTTTCCGTCATGGAGGCAGCCCAGATGACTTCGCCGGTCTTCACATCCATCATGCGCAGGTTCACGCCCACAACCGGGCTCTGATCCAGCCCGCGCTTGTAGCGGAATTCGCTGACGGAGCCGTAGAAGATGGTATCCACGCCCAGGGTCTTTCCTGCACGGCGGGCAACGGCCTTGTCCATCACGTAATCAAGGTCTTCTTCCCCACCCTTGAGCGATTCGAGCATTGCCGTGGTTTCAAGGAAGGTATACCCCTTGAGACCATAGAGTTCCGTGGAAAGAATGTCGCTGACGATGCGTCCGGCATTGGGATGGGCGGTCAGGTTGACCAGAGGCAGCACGGCGGCAGTGCGTTCGCCGGCCGGCATGGCTGCGGAATTGATGAAGTGTTGCTGCTGCGAGGCTGAACATGCGGTCAGCGTGAGCAAAAGAAAGGCGGTCATGATGCAGCGAAGAATGTTGTTCACGTCTATCCCCTTGTTTGTTGCGATAGATTTTCATAGCCTCAGGGCCGCTCTTTTGCAATAATAACAGTTATCAAAAACTTCAAGAGAGGCGCATGGCTACTTTGTTTATACACCATTCCCGGTATCGCGTAAGCAGTATTTGGGCATTCCACATTTTTGTGCTCACCATGCTTACCCTGTTCGGCACGCTTGCCGGGTGTGGTCCGGTGGGAGATCAGGTCCCGGAACGAAGGGCGGATTCCACTGTCCGTGACGGAATCGATTCCATGGAGGCACCTGTGAGACAGGCGCGTATCGTGCCGCATCCCCGACGTTGGGCACTGTGGCTGCAGGGGGCGGCCCCGGAAGTGGTGGCGACCTCGGCCACGGACCTTGTCGTGGTGGACTATTCGGCAGACGGCACGGATGCTGCCGCGTTTACCCCGCAGCAGGTTGCCCGCATGCAGCAGGGCGGGCGCAAGGTGCTGTGTTATTTCTCCATTGGTGAGGCAGAGAGCTACCGCTTTTACTGGGATGCGCAGTGGAAGGCATCGCCTCCTCCCTTCCTCGGACCAGAGAACCCCGACTGGCCCGAGAACTATAAGGTCAAATACTGGCACGAGCAGTGGTGGGATCTGGTGCTCCGCCCCTACATGGACAAGATTCTGGCAGCCGGATTTGACGGCGTGTACCTTGATATCGTGGACGCATATTGGTTCTGGTATGAACAGGGGCGCGACCTGCAGGTATGCGCGGACGACATGATCAGGCTGGTTGCCCGCATTGCCAACTACATGCGGACCGCAGGCGGAGCCGAGTTCATCATCTCGCCGCAGAATGCCGAGGGGATTCTCAATGATGCCTCGGAAGCCTCAGTTGCACGATATCTTGAGGTCATGGACATGATCGGGGTGGAATCCCTGCTTTTCAATGTCACCCCCGAGGACAGTGCCTACCGTACGACCATGCTCAGCAAGGTGGCGGATGCGGGCAAGGTGGTGTTGAATGTCGAATATATTCCGCTTGAGCGTATGGGGGAGTATCGCAAGGCTTTGACCACGCTGCCCTTTGCGCCTGTGCCATATCGTGCCGAGCCGGACAGGGCGCTGGATTCGCTTGCCCCGCAGGCTCCCTGATCGGCTGTATGGACTTACGCCAGATGCACAGCGATGACGAATAGTGTTAAGATGTCAGTTTGTATCGGGCGATTTTATGCGGAATCGGACGGTACCGGTTGATAACCGCGATACGCAGACAGACACAATCAATTGCAGAGCGGCCTGCCGGACAACGGCGGGCCGCTCTGTTGTTTGAGGGAGAGCCGGGCTGACGGCATGTCGCGGGCGTAAGCGGATGTACTGAAGAACTATGTGGAGTGTTTTCAAGCTGTTTACGGCCAATGCAGGCTCGGAGTCAGACGGGGAACACATGAGGGGAAATGGCTTGGTCGTTCATTGATTGAGGTGGCATTTTTTTGACCGTATATGGAAGAAATTGCCTGAAATATGAAGTCATTTGTTATTAACTCAGTGAAAAAATAGCTAATGATTTTATTGAGAATAGTTATTGCATAAAACTGTGCAGATAGATCGGGGAGGGAATTATGCAGGGTTTACAGCAAAATACTACACAGTCCGCACATGACAAGGCGCAGCGCATTGTTGCGCGTCGCTTCAGGTACGCCGACCGTCATCCTTTGAGCAGCCGAGACAGGGAACTTGTCGAAGGTATGCGCGGGGTGGCTTTGGAGGCTGCTGAGATCATGCTGCAAATGGATATGGAAGCCTATCAGATAGACAGGCCCATTCTTGCGGCACTGCCCATGCCCGGTGGGCCGTTGCGGGGGCAGTATACTCCTGAATCTTTTGTCCAAGGACGTTTTCACCTTGCCCCCATGCCGGGAGTGCTTGCCCGTCTTGATGCATATTCCCGCAAGCATTCGGATTCCACCGATGAACTTGCAGATATCATCCGTAATGACATGGTGCTCACCCTGTCGTTGCTGCGTCTGGTGAACAGCCCGTTATACGCGGGTGGCAGGGGGGAAGCTGCTATCGGCTCCGTTAGGGAAGCCGTAAGCATAGTCGGCGGCAGGCAGCTTGCCGGACTGGCGTTCGCCGCAGGGCAGATGGGCAGCAGGCTGAACGTGCCCGCTGAACTTTCCATGACGGAATTCTGGCGGCATTCACTGATGGTCGCAGGCCTTGCCCGAAGCCTTGCAAAGCGCGCCGGATTTGAAGAACCCGAACGTTTTTTCACGGCGGGACTGCTGCACGACATGGGCCGCCTGCTGCTGGTGGAACGGCTCGGGCATGCCATTGCCGGAGTATACGGTGAAGCGTCGGCGCAGGATATTCCGTTCCATGTGGCGGAAACTCGCGCGCTGGGGTTTGATCACGGCGCAGTGGGCGCGGCCGCATTGCAGGCATGGGGTGTGGATGCCCGATTGGTGAAGGCCGTGCGCGAACACCACAGTCAGGACATGGCCTCGGATAATCCGGAATATGCCGCGGTGGTGGGCGTAGCCGATTTCATGGCACGTGCGCTGGGCTATGTTTACTGGACTGATGAGCATGTGCTGCCGCCTGCCAATGGTGCATGGCGACTGCTCGGTATATCGCTTGCCGATATCGCGGATATAGCACGCGACGGCTATGCGGAAATGGAACGGGCTCTCTTCATGTTTGCAGCCCCGGACAATTCCAAGCGCCACGCAGCCTAGTCATATTTGATGGTACTGGCCGCCCACAGGCGGTTCAATGAATGAAAAAGGGGCGCGAACCTTGCGGTTCGCGCCCCTGCACACATTTCATACCCCCCGTCACTTGGGTATTTCTGGTGCTATTTGCTCATCTCAAGGCCGCGTTGGCGTGCCTCGAGCACAGCGTCAATTATGTTACCCCGCACTGCCGTACGGTCGAGATGGTTAACGGCGGCGATGGTGACGCCGGCCGGGGAACAAACCATTTCGCGCAGAACGGACAGATGCTGGTCCGACTCATCTGCGAGCTTCACAGAGCCCTTGAAGAGTTTGATGACCATATCCGTAGCGTCCTTCCGTGTAAAGCCCACGGTCACGGCTGCTTCCACCACGGCTTCCATGAAGTGGAAGACGTAAGCGGGGCCGCATCCGGCAACGGCAGTGAAGGCGTTGAACTTCTTTTCTTCCAGCACCAGGGCCTGCCCGATGGTGCCGAATATTTCCTGAATGGCTGCCTGGTGCTCGTCGCTGAGGTCGGCGTCTTCGAAACACAGGGCAAAGATGCCTTCACCCACCATGGCGGGGGTGTTGGGCATGCAGCGTACAACGGGGCACGCCTTCTTGCTGTATTCCTTGAGTGCGGCCTGCGAAACGCCTGCGGCTATGGAGATGACAACCTTGTCCTTGGTCAGTGCCGGTGCGATTTTGCCAAGCACTGCTTCGACCATGTCCGGCTTGACGGCGAGAAGGATGTAATCGGCCTTTTCAGCCACGTCCTTTTCGGATGCCAGAGGTTGGAAGTTGATGTCGTCCCGAAGGGCGGCAAGGGCGTTTTCGTTACGGTCAAAGCCGGTAAAGGCCAGACCTTCCTTTGCGGCGAGTCCCCTGAGGATGGCGGAACCCATGTTTCCGCATCCGATACAGCCAAACGTTTTCATTAGCCGGTGATCTCCAGAGCGTTGAAGAAGTAGCAGATTTCAAAAGCTGCGGTTTCAGGAGCGTCGGAACCGTGCACGGAGTTGGCTTCAAGGCTTACTGCGAAATCTTTGCGCAGGGTGCCTTCAGCGGCGTTGGCAGGGTTGGTGGCGCCCATCAGCTCGCGGTACTTTGCAATGGCGTCTTCGCCTTCCAGCACGGAGCACACAACGGGGCCGGAGCACATGAACTCCACGAGGCTGCCGAAGAAGGGACGTTCCTTGTGCACGTGGTAGAAGCCTTCGGCCTGCGCACGGCTGAGGTGAATCTTCTTCATGGCAACAACGCGCAGGCCAGCCTTCTGGATACGGTCGAGAATGGCACCTTCCAGATTGCGTTCAGTCGCGTCGGGCTTGATGATGGAAAAGGTTCTTTGCAGCATGACAGATATTCCTCCGATTGAATACGTATTATTGCAAGGGCATCCGAAGCAGCATTGCCGGATGCCGTTCCCACATCATTGCGGCGGAAGCGAGCCGACGGTCACCACGGTCACGGCCTTGTTGCGCTTTGCCTCCCATTGCTTGAGGGCGGCAAGCGTTTCCGGCAGCGGGTGGCCGATGGCAATGGCCTGACCTGTGGTCAGGGCAATGCGTTCCGCCTTTTCGAGCTGGTGCACGATGCTTGAAACGTCGCGGATGACGTCTATGAAGACGCTGCGCTTGTAGGCCTTCATCCCCGCGTTCTGCGCTTCGGCATGCAGCTTGGACCGCGAATGGGTCCAGCTGTCCAGCACGAACAGGTTGTGCTTGCGCAGTTCTTCCAGCGCAGCCTTAACGGCGTCGCGGTTCTGCGTGAAGCGTGACCCCATGTGGTTGTTGATGCCCACGGCCTCGGGAACCCTTTTCAGGTTATCCGCAATGACCGTGTGTATCTGATCCGGCGTCATCTGCACGAACACCGTGCCCGGTCCGGGGCGTACCTCGGGGTAGCCGACGGGTTCCATGGGCTGGTGAATGATGATCTCCTCTCCGTGTTTCGCACCCAGTTCTGCCACCTGTCTCGTGTGGGTAGCACGGGGCCAGATGGCAAAGGTGACGGGGTAGGAAAGGGCGACCAGCTTTTTTGCCGCGCTGACGCTTTCGCCAAGGTCATCAATGACAATGGCGAGACGGCCGGACCCCTTGGGGGTCTTCTGTGGGTCTGTGGCAGGTCCGGGTGCCGGAGTGGTGCCGTTTGCAGCGATCGGAGGAACCGCTGAGCCGGGCTCTGTCTGTGGTGTGGTGGTTTCCGGAACCTGCGTCGGCGTTTCCTGCGCGAGGGCTAATTCGTGCGTGGTCACGCCGTGCAAGGAGATGCAATAGGTTGAGTCGGTGGTTTTGGTCAAGGTGGCATTTTGCGCCCATATTGCCAGTGATGCTGCTATGGCATTGGCAATGTCCTGATTGGGCGCGCCGGAAAGACGTATGCGCTGGAAGTGGTATTCCTGCCCACCGGCTGATCTGAGTTCGATATCGTTCAGTTCTATGGAATTCTGGTTCAGGGCAAGGGAGCCAAGGGCCTGCAGAAGGGCGTAATCAACCTTTTTCACCCCTTCTTCAAGGGGGGCATCAAGGGATTCCTCATACGGCAGGTTGCCCGCGTCTACCTGGTCGCGCATGGTGCCGTTCTGTGCCGTGCGGGTAACCGGCGGCTTTTCGCCGAGCATGCCCGTATCGCGCAGTGTTTTCAGGCCGAGGCCCAGAGCTGCCACGAGCACGAGGCAGCATATGGCACCCATGACGGGCAGTACCCAGCGGGGCATTGAAGGGGGGGTCGGTTCAGTCATGTATCCTGTCAGTATCAGTTCTGCCGCGTTCCGCCGAAGCGAAACAGCGCGTCATGCGAACGGGGCGCGGATAACCGCGCCCCGGATCAAATCGTGTTTCAGCACCCGTTAGTGGATGGTCTGAATTCTGGGCAGCGAGCGTACCAGTTGCAGCGCAAGGCGCAGCTGGTTGTCGCGGGTGAGGGCTTCGGTTGCTTCGGGGCTGCGCTTGAATGCGGGCTTGCCGGAGTCTCCGTTGCCGTTGGGGTTTTCCAGATGTCCGCTCAGGTCCTTCTCGCGCATGAAGCGGCGGGGATGGGCCTTGTCTTCTTCGCGGGGCGCTTCAAAGGGCATTAGGATGTCGGGCTGAATGCCTTCCGCCTGAATGGAGGTGCCGTTGGGCGTGTAGTAGCGGGCAATGGTCAGCTTGACCGCGCCGCCGTCGCTCAGGGGAATGATGTTCTGCACGGAACCCTTGCCGAAGCTGCGTTCGCCGATGAGAAGTGCGCGCTTCTGGTCGCGCAGGGCGCCTGCCACGATTTCGGAGGCAGATGCGGAACCGGCGTTGATGAGCACGGTCATGGGCACGGTGATGTCGGATTCCTGCGCACGGGCATTGAATTCACGGCTGTCCTTGCCGCGGCCGCGGATGGAGACAACCACACCTTCGCTCAGGAAGGCGTCGGAAACGCTGATGGACTGGTCGAGCAGCCCGCCCGGGTTGTCGCGCAGGTCAAGGATGATGCCCTGCAGTTCGTGATTTTTGGTATATTCGCCGATCTTCTCGTAGAGTTCATCGGTGGTGCGTTCGGAGAAGCGCATGAGGCGCACCCAGAGGTAGCCGTCGTCAAGCACGCGGGTCTTCACGCTGATAAGCGGAATGACGTCGCGCACAAGCTTCACTTCCTTGGGTTCCTTGTCGCTCTTGGAGAGCACGGTCAGCATGACCGCAGAGCCCTTGGGGCCCTTGATCTTGGAAACGGCCTTGGCAAGCGACATTTCCTGAGTGGATTCACCGTCCACTTCCAGAATCAGGTCGCCGCTCTTGAGTCCGCCCTTCCAAGCGGGGGTGTCCTCGATGGGCGCGACTACCTTGAGGATGCCGTTTTCATCCTGGGTGATTTCTATACCGATGCCGAAGAACTCGCCGGAGGTGGTTTCCTGCATCTCCTGCTGCTCTTTGGGGTCCATGTAGGTGGAGTGCGGGTCAAGAGACTGCAGCATGCCGCGCATGGCTCCGTCTATCAGGTCCTTGCGGCTGACATCGTTAACGTAGAAACGCTCAACCATGTCCAGTACCTGACTGAAACGCTTGAGCGAATCGAACTTGCTTTGATCTTCTGTGGCCAGTCCGGGCACGCAGGAGAAGGCGAGAATTGCCAGAGAGGCCGCAGAGGCGACCCACATTGTCATGCGCATTACAGATCCTCCGAGAGACTGTATTGTATCTAATTTGAAGCTGTTAGCCACGGTTCAGGGTTAATGGCTTTTTGGTGAAAACGCAATTCGAAATACAGACCGGGTCCTTCCACGCGAGGAAAGTATCCAGCCGTACCAAGCTTCTGTCCTCTTTTCACATCCTGCCCTACAGTGAGACTGCTGTCAGCAAGATATGCATACAACGAATAGTATTCCTTATCATGCATAACGATCACAACGCGACCAAAACCTCGCAGTACGTCATTATGCACCACCTTGCCCGAGGCAACGGCCTGAATGGGGGCACCGTTCATCAGGGCAATACCCAAGCCGCGCGAGGGCGGATCGGCAGCGGGGGCATAGCGCAACGTCAGCATGCCCCGGGCAGGCCACGGCAGGCGGCCCTTGTTCAGGGCGAACTTGCCTTCCGGCTTGTCGGAGGTTTCCAGACGGTAATTGAGATCCTGAATGAGCGAAAGCACGTTTTTGAGCGATGCTTCCGCGTCTTCCTTCTGTTTGCGGACGCTGTTCAGGCGGCTGTTGTAGGCCAGCTTGTCGCGCAGGATCCTGTCCTTTGATTTGTTGACCGAGGCAAGGCGTTCGCGGGCCTTGCGCTCAAGCTCCTCCTGTTTTTTCAGAACGGATGCAATTTCCTGCTGCTGTTCCGCCAGCTCCTTGTTTTTCTCATTGATCGCCGCATATACGCGGGTGGACCATTCGAAACGTCTGTCGCTTTCATGCCAGTCGGGCATGTTGGCACCGCGTCCGGCCCGGCTTTCTATGTAGAGTGGCCACATGGCGTTGAGCAGCTCTTCCAGTTCCTTTTCCGTCTTACGGCGTTTTTGCAGCAGACGGCCATGGCTCTTTTCCGATTCGGCCCTGTTTTGTTCAATATCGGCAAGGGCGCTTTCCTGCGAGTTGAGATCGCGCTCCAGTGATTTGATGCGGTCTTCTGCGGCTGCCAGTTCCTTGTGCAGGTCGCGTTCCTTGGCCGAGAGCTTGTTCAGGGTTTGCTCGGTCTTTTTTGCTTTCTGCTTCTGGTCTTTCAGGTTGGCCTTGATGTCGGAAGGCCCCGCAGCCTGTGCTGCCGGATTGGTGAACAGCATCGCTGACAAAACGGCCACAGCTGCCAGAACGGCCAAAGCCTCGGGAAGCTGGAAGGGTAGAATACGGCGGAGGATCAGGGCTGGCTGGCGGTACATCATGCCCGCACCCCGCTTGGATGAGTATCGAGAAAATCGGCCAAGGGGCAGTCTTCGCATCGCGGATTGCTCTTCTTGCACCAGTCTTTGGCAACACGCACGATCAGGGCGTGGTATTCATTGAAAAGATGCGTGTCGTGCGGGAGCACGTCCATGAAAAAGTCGCGCAGGGTGTGGTAGTCGGCATCTTCCGGTATCAGGCCATGGCGCGAATAGACGCGCAGGGTGTAGGCATCCACCACGAAAGTGGGCAGGCCCGCAGCATACAGGGCGATGGAATCGGCAGTTTCCGGGCCGACACCCTTGACCGAGAGCAGGGCCTCGCGCGCCGGGGCCACATCCATGCTGCCGAGGTTGGTTATGTCGCCGTTGCAGGTATCCTGCAGCCAGAGCAGAAACTGCTTCAGCCGCTTTGCTTTCATATTGTAGTAGCCCGAAGGGCGGATGAGTTCTGCCAGTTCCGCATCCGGCAGGGCGAGCATGGCATCGGGTGCCAGATTGCCGGTGGCTTTGAGGTTGGCGATGGCGCGCTCCACGTTGCCCCAGTTGGTGTTCTGGGTAAGAATGGCGCCCACGGCCACTTCGAAAGGCGTTTCGCCCGGCCACCAATGGCTCGGGCCCAGCCGGTCGAGCATGGACTGGTACATGTTGAGGAGGAGGTCTGCGCGGCTCATATGGGGTGGCATGCTATCTCTTCCGGACGCGTGTTGCAACAGGCTGGATATTTCCGCGCCGAGAAGGGAAGGGTTGCCTCCCGCCTGATACGGTATTACTTTACGGCCACGCAGCCTTTTTGTCCCGGTTTGGGGCTTCTTTTCGATGCGCTTTTGGATGATGGCGGCAAGGAATGATCCCGGCAAAGGATGATCCCGGAGGACGCCATAGAAAAAGCAGCCGGAAGGATTGGCAGCGTTCAACGCCTTGTCCGGGTGCCCGGATGATCGGGCCGGATGATTGGGCCTGATGATTGGGCCTGATGATCGGACCTGATGAGCACATAACCGCATGACAGGGCATCCGCCAATTCAGAGGACCATGTGAAGGAACTAGAACCGTTTGTCCCCGTGAATTCTGCCGAACCTTCCTCCGGCACTTCCCCCGTACCATCCTCAGGCTGTGGCTGTTCGAGCCATGACGGAGGCAAGGGAGGCTGCGCCTGTGCAGAGGCTGCCGGTT
>JBKEAK010000078.1:0-15904 GCA_047972125.1 Halodesulfovibrio sp. | reverse complement strand
GCCGCACCCTGCAGATGCTGCTTGTGCCGCTGCCGAAAAAATAGGCGCATTTGGGACTTGCTTTGCGCGGGATTTTATCGCAATATCCCCGCTCTGCGTGTCCTTTAGGGCGCGAGTAGCGTTTGCTCAAGAGGAATTTCACGAAAACTCCCTGCAAATGCAGGGGGTTTTCTGTCGCGTTTTGTGCTGGTGCTCCATTATGGCGCACAGGCACAGGCACAATACGGTAAGGAGAATACCATGCCCAAGATTAAAACCAAGCGTTGCGCTGCAAAGCGTTTCTCTGTGACCGGCAGCGGCAAGTTCCGCCGTCGCAAGCAGAACCTGCGTCATATCCTGACGAAGAAGAGTGCGAAGCGTAAGATGAATCTCGGTCAGTCCGCCATCGTGGACTCTACCAACGAGAAGGCAGTACGCCGCATGATGCCCTACGCCTAAGGCGTAGCGAGCATCCGTTTTTGGCTTAGACAATTTTTACACGCACTCCGTTGGCTTAAATCTCTCGCCTCACGGAGTGACAAAGACCCTGGAGGGTTTCCATGCGCGTCAAGAGAGGCATGGCTGCACATCGCCGCCATAAAAGATATCTGAAGTTGGCCAAGGGCTACCGCGGAGCCCGTTCCAAACTGTACCGCACTGCACGCGAAGCAGTTGAGAACGCATTAGTATACTCCTACCGCGACCGTAAGGTCAAAAAGCGTGAATTCCGCAAGCTCTGGATTCTTCGTATCAACGCAGGCGCACGTCTGCACGGTATCTCCTACAGCAAGTTCATCCACGGCCTGAACCTGGCCGGTATTGAACTGAACCGTAAGGTCCTCGCCGACCTCGCAGTTCGGGAAAAGGAAGATTTCGCCAAGCTGGCGGAACTTGCCAAATCCAAACTCAATTAGAAGGGATCTCAGGTATGAACCTGACCCATGAACTTGAAGGCCTGGTCCAGGAGCTCCAAAGCGGCCTGGACCAGGCCTCTTCATTGGAAGCTCTGGAAGAGCTGCGCGTTGCGTTTCTCGGTCGTAAGGGCCGTCTCGCACAGATAATGCAGCGTCTTCCCGAGTTGTCGCCTGAGGACCGCCCCGCTGTCGGCAAAACCGCCAACATAGTCAAGCAGCAGCTCACCGAGCTTCTGGAAGGCCGCACCGGTGCGCTTTCCAAGGCTGCCGAAGACGCACGGCTCGCTCTTTTCGACCCCACCATTCCCGGTCGTCAGCCGTGGCAGGGCTCTCTGCATCCCGTAACCCTCGTCATGACCGAGATCTGCGACATCTTCAGAGGTCTCGGCTACGATATCGTGACAGGGCCGGAAGTGGAGAACGACTTCTACAACTTTGAAGCCCTTAACATGCCGTCGGATCACCCCGCACGCGACATGCAGGATACCCTCTATGTTACCGAGGAAATCCTCATGCGTACGCATACGTCGCCGCTGCAGATCCGCACCATGAAAGAGCGCAAGCCCCCCGTGGCCGCCATTGCCCCCGGCAAGGTGTATCGTCGCGACTCCGACCTGACCCACACCCCCATGTTCCACCAGATCGAAGGATTCATGGTGGACCACAAGGTGAGCATGGCGGAACTGCGCGGCACGCTTACCGCCTTCCTGCAGGCAGTATTCGGCGGCAACACGAAGGTGCGCTTCCGTCCCAGCTTCTTCCCCTTCACCGAGCCCAGTGCCGAAGTGGACATTTCCTGCTGCATCTGCGGCGGAAAGGGCACCGTGAACGGGGCTCCCTGTCGCGTCTGCAAGCAGACCGGCTGGGTGGAGATTCTGGGCTGCGGCATGATCGATCCCGAAGTCTTCAAGTCTGTCGGCTACGATCCGGAACTGTATTCCGGTTTCGCCTTCGGTCTTGGCGTGGAGCGCGTGACCATGCTCAAGTATGGTATCGGCGATCTGCGCATGTTCTTTGAGAACGATGTGCGGTTCCTGAACCAGTTCGTGTAATACAGGGCTTGCCGGGCAAACGGTGCCCGGCAATGATCATATCTTCCGCCGCAGATGCGGCGGGCAGGCATGCCGCACGGTTTGCCGTGCAGTGCATGGGAGTCTGATATGCTGTTGAGTCTCAAATGGCTGCGTGAATTCGTTCCCTTCGAAGGCACCCCCCAGGAGCTTGGCGACAAGCTCACCATGCTGGGGCTGGAGCTGGAAGAGATCATCCATCCCTTTGCCGCCATCAAGGACATGGTCATCGGCCATGTGCTGGAATGCGTCAAGCACCCTGAAGCCGAGAAGCTCTCTGTCTGCACCGTGGACGTGGGCGAGGCTGAACCGCTGACCATTGTGTGCGGCGCCCCCAACGTGGCCAAGGGCCAGAAGGTGCCTGTTGCCAAGGTGGGCACCACCATGCCCGACGGCATGCAGATCAAGAAGGCCAAGCTGCGCGGCCAGCCCTCGCACGGCATGATCTGCTCCGAGCGTGAGCTGGGCCTTTCCGAAGACCACGACGGCATCATGGTTCTGCCCGGTGACTTTGTCCCCGGTGCCAATCTCGTGGAATCTCTTGATCTTGATGAAGTGGTGCTGGATATTTCCATCACCCCCAACCGCGCAGACGGTCTGTCGGTGCTCGGCCTTGCCCGTGAAGTGGCTCTGGCCTTTGACCTGCCGCTGACCATGCCTTCCTTCGAACTGAAGGAATCCGGCGAAGACTGCTCGCGCGATGTTGCCATCGAGATTGCCGACCCCGACCAGTGCCCCGTGTTCCACGGCCGCATTCTCGAAGGCTTCAAGGTTGGCAAAAGCCCCGCGTGGCTGCGCTACCGTCTTGTTGCCATCGGCCTGCGCCCCATCTCCAACATGGTGGACATCACCAACTATGTGATGATGGAACTGGGCCAGCCCATGCACGCCTACGACCTTGACCTGCTGGAAGGCAGCCGCATCGTGGTGGATTTCGCCAATGAAGGCGAAACCTTCGTCACGCTGGACGGTCAGGAACGCTCCATGAAGGAGTCCGACCTGATGATCAAGGACGATGTGCGCAGTGTGGGCATTGCCGGTGTCATGGGCGGTCTGAATACCGAAATGAACGACGAGTCCACCCGCGTCTTCCTCGAAGCCGCTGTGTTCCGTCCCGGTTCCGTGCGCAAGACTGCGCGTCGTCTCGGCCTTTCTTCCGATGCTTCCTACCGCTTTGAACGCGGAGTGGATCAGGTGAACTGCCTGTTCGCCATGAACCGTGCCGCTGCCATGATGGCAGAGGTTTCCGGTGCTGCGCTGCGCCCCGGTATCTGCAAGTCTGAACCCCGTCCGTGGAAGGCTCCGGTGCTGCGTTTCCGCCCCGAGCGTGCCCGCGATCTGCTGGGTGTGGACATTGCCGATGCCTTCTGCCGCAAGACGCTGGAAAAGCTTGGCTGCTCCGTAGACGTTTCCAACGCTGCCGACTGGAAGATCATTCCTCCCAGCCACCGTCTGGACTACGAACGCGAGGCCGACCTCATTGAAGAAGTGGCACGCGTGTACGGCATGGATAACATTGCCCCTGTGCTGCCCAAGGTGAGCCGTCCTCTGGAAGCGCGTGACGATGCCCGCAACGAGTATCTTTTCTGGGCCAAGATCAAGCGCTGGGCCAGCGGCCTCGGTCTGAACGAAGTCATCAACTATTCCTTTGTGGGACAGAAGGACCTCGATCACCTCGGCCTGCCCAAGGAGCCCCGCATTCCCATCATGAATCCGCTCACCGCGGAGCAGGATGTGCTGCGTACCGAACTGGCTCCCGGCCTGCTGCAGAACCTGCGCCACAACCTTGCGCAAGGCAACACCGGTCTGCGTCTCTTCGAACTTGCACACATCTTCGAAGCCGACAGCACCTCTGATACCACTGCCCGTGAATCCGGCCGCCTGAACATGCTTGTGTACGGCGACCGTTACGATGCCGAGTGGCCTCAGGTGCAGGCCGAAGCTGACTACCAGGATATCAAGGGCTATGCAGAACATCTGCTGGCACACCTGCATCTTGGCCGTCCCGCTTTCGAGCTTGAGAAGGACCACAGCTGGATGTCTCCCTGCGTTTCCGTGACCGTGGCAGGCACCCGCGTGGGCGTTATCGGCCGCGTGAAGCCGGAAATTGCCGATGCCTACCATGCGAAGAAGGATGTGTGGATGGCTGACCTTGATACCGATCTGCTGTGCGACCTGCACGCCAGAAACGCCATCGAGTTCCAGTCGCTGCCCGTGTATCCGCCTTCGCGCCGCGACATAACGGTCATGGCTCCTGCCACGCTCAACGTGCAGGCCGTGATTGATCATGTGGAAGGCATGAAGCTGCCGCTGCTGAAGAACATCGTGCTTATCGACGTGTTCGTTCCCAAGGCGGAAGAGGGCAAGGACGCGGAACGCAACCTGACGTATCGCCTGACCTTCCGCCACGCAAGCAAGACGCTTACGGACAAGGAAGTGGACAAGGAACGCGCAAAGGTGGCAGAATCGCTGCAAAAGGCGCTGGCTGTTCGCATTTAGCCCGCCATGTCACTCCCGACATGGCATGGCCCGAAACGCTGCAGTGACGGGCCTGGCTGAAAACGGCAAGCCCCCGGATGGAGGATTCATGCAGGAGAGGACATACCGGATTGGAGAAGCGGCCAAGCTGCTGAATCTGAAGACATACGTGCTCAGATTTTGGGAAACCGAGTTTCCCCAGCTTAACCCGCATCGTACGGAGAAGGGACAACGCCTGTATTCAGAACAGGATGTCGCCATGCTGCGTACCATCCGGCACCTGCTCCATGAGCGTGGACTGACCATCGAAGGCGCGCGCAAGATTCTTGTCGAACAAAAAGATTCAATGCTGCCCCTCGGGGAGGGGGATTCTCTCCCTCCCGAGGCGGTGGTTCCGGAAATCACCCAGCCTCTCTACAGCGCGGCTCTGGCCGAAGCCGTTCTCAGCGCATTGCAGCGCACAGGGCAGAGCGGTTATCTTGGTCCTCATGATGATGAGGACGAGGCCGCGCCCGACACCCAATCCATAGAAGCCATCGTGGCCCGTGTCATCGCGTCGGGCGAGGGTGTGCCGCCGGATTTCAAGGCGTCTTCTGCTGCGTCCGGTTCCGGCAGCCTTGATCCCAATGCGTGCGATTCGAACCCGAATGGGCCGGCCCAGTCCGGTTCGAATATGTTTGGTCCGAATATGGCCGGTGCGAATCAGCCCGGTGCAAACCCGTCCGGTCCGCATCAATCTGGTTTTGACGAGATGCCGTCAGCCGGTTTCGGATGGAGCGAAGGTGGCCCGCAGTCTTCTTCCAGCCCGCAGGGTGAGAGTACCCCGGAATCCCTTCCCTTCGGTGGAGCACCCGTCGCGCAGCCCAGCCAGCAAACTAATCAGCAATTGGATCAGCAACGGGGGCCGCAACCCGGTTCTCAACCCGGATCGCAACCCGGATCGCAACCCGAATCTCAGCTGTCGCAGGCAATGCAGGGCTCGCTGCTGTTCTATGCCCAGCAGGCAGCAGCCGCAGCCGTGGCACAGGTTGCTGCGGCAGGGCAGGAACCTCCCGTTTTCCCCCGACCGGCCGCACAAGAAGCTGTACAAGAAGCCGCACCGCAGGTCGAGCTGCTGAAGGAAATGATAGAAGAGCTGGAATCCCTGCGCGAGATGCTTTCTCCGCGTCGTTTCCGATAATTTTTCCGCTCGCTCCGGCACTCTGCTGCCGGTGACAGAGTATCCCGTTCACATGGTACACTGCCCGACGGTCTGCAAAGCCTTTCGGGTAAACAATGAGAGACTAGCATGATTCTTTCCCCTTCGTTGCTGTCGTCGGACTACGGCAGACTGGCTGATGAACTGGCCGCTCTGGAAGCTGCCGGATGCAAATGGGTACATTGGGATGTCATGGACGGCTCCTTCGTGCCGAACATCACCCTTGGTGCTCCCATCATCAAGCGCCTGCGCAAGGCCAGCAAGCTGTTCTTCGACGTGCATCTGATGGTTGACCGGCCGGAACGCTACATCGGCGATTTTGTGGACGCCGGTTCCGACATGATTGTCGTGCATGCCGAATCCACCGTGCATGTGGAACGTGCCCTTGCCGAAATCAAGCGGCAGGGCGTGCAGTGCGGCGTGGCGCTGAACCCGCACACTCCGCTCACCGTTCTGGACTATGTGCTGGACCAGCTGGATATGGTGCTGCTCATGAGCGTGAACCCCGGCTTCGGCGGCCAGAAGTTCCTGCCCTTCACCATGCGCAAGATCGAAGAGCTTTCTGCCATGATCAAGGCGCGCGGTCTGAAGACCCTGATTCAGGTGGACGGCGGTGTGGACCCCGACAACACTGCAGAGCTGGTAGGGCGCGGCGCAGACGTGCTGGTTTCCGGTTCCGCGTTCTTCGGATTCCCCCCCTATGCCGAGCGATTGAAGACCTTCGAAGCCGCAGCCGCCAAGGCATAACGACGAAAAGCCCCGTGTTCTGCACGGGGCAAATTCATACTTGTCATATGCGCCGTAACAGTCTAGTTGACTGCCAACCGCTACCGCACGGCACGCCATGCGGGCATGCGGCGCGAGCGTCCGGCAGAGCCCGGACGTAACCAACGGACCGCTCTCCAAATCCCTTGCAGGAGTGCGGCAGACGAATTTTTCGTATCTCTCCCAGGAGGAAACAATGCCCTCTCGTAAGCATCTCGCCAACGCCGTCCGCGCCCTGAGCATGGACGCAGTCCAGAAAGCCAAGTCCGGTCACCCCGGTGCGCCCATGGGCATGGCCGATATCGCCGAAGTTCTGTGGAACGACTTCCTGAAGCACAACCCCGCCAACCCCAAGTGGTACGACAGGGACCGTTTTGTGCTCTCCAACGGGCACGGCTCCATGCTCATCTACTCCCTGCTGCACCTCAGCGGCTACGATCTGAGCATGGATGAAATCAGAAACTTCCGCCAGATGGGCTCCAAGACTCCCGGTCACCCCGAATACGGCATCTGCCCCGGTGTGGAAACCACCACCGGTCCTCTGGGACAGGGCATTGCCACCGCAGTGGGCATGGCCATGGGCGAACGCATGATGGCCGCGCAGTTCAACCGCGAAGGGTTTGAAGTTGTCGACCACAATACCTGGGTATTTCTCGGCGACGGCTGCATGATGGAAGGCATTTCCCACGAGGCCTGTTCCCTTGCAGGAACCCTTGGTCTGGGCAAGCTGACCGCCTTCTGGGACGACAACGGCATTTCCATCGATGGCAAGGTTGAAGACTGGTTTGCCGACGACACCCCCGCCCGCTTCGAAGCCTACGGCTGGCACGTTGTGCGTGGTGTGGACGGTCACGACGGCGAAGCTGTCCGTAAGGCCGTGCTTGAAGCACAGGCCGTGACCGGCAAGCCCAGCCTCATCTGCTGCAAGACCGTGATCGGTTGCGGTTCCCCCAACAAGGGCGGTTCCTCTTCCACCCACGGTTCTCCCCTCGGCGATGAAGAAATCGCACTGACCCGCAAGAACATCGGCTGGGACTATCCGCCCTTCGAGATTCCCGCCGACGTATACAAGGGCTGGGATGCCCGCGAAGCCGGTCTTGCCCGCGAAACCGTATGGAACGACCTGTTCGCTGCATACAAGGCTGCCCATCCCGAACTGGCTGCCGAGTTCGAGCGCCGCATGCAGGGCGACCTGCCCGCAGACTGGGAAGCACACGTAGCCAAGACGCTGGCCGACTTCAATGCCGCCGGTGAAACTCTGGCAACCCGCATTGCTTCCCAGAAGGCTCTTGCCGCTCTGGGTGTGAAGCTGCCCGAAATGGTGGGCGGTTCCGCCGACCTGACCGGTTCCGTAGGCACCAAGTGGGCCAATTCCGTGGTGCTCAAGCCCGGTAACTGGAATGCCAACTATGTTTCCTACGGCGTGCGCGAGTTCGCCATGGGCGCCATCATGAACGGCATGGCCCTGCACGGCGGCCTTCTGCCTTACGCAGGCACCTTCCTCATTTTCTCCGATTACGCCAAGAACGCCATCCGCCTTTCCGCGCTCATGGGCATCCGCACCATCTGGGTGCTTACCCACGACTCCATCGGCGTCGGCGAAGACGGCCCCACCCATCAGCCGGTGGAACAGGTTGCCGGTCTGCGCCTTATCCCCAACTGCCATGTATGGCGCCCCTGCGACACCGTGGAATGCACCGAGGCATGGCGTAGCGCAGTGGAGTTCAAGACCGGTCCTTCCTGCTTCTCGCTGACCCGTCAGAACCTTCCCTTCATGCAGCGCAGCGAAGCGGCTCTGGCAAACATCAAGCGCGGCGGCTACGTGCTGCGTGATTGCGAAGGCACCCCCGAACTGATTCTCATCGCTTCCGGTTCCGAAGTGGGCCTTGCCGCACAGGCTGCGGAAAAGATGACTGCCGCTGGCCGCAAGGTGCGCGTGGTTTCCATGCCCTGCACCAACGTGTTTGACGCGCAGGATGCCGCCTACAAGGAAAGCGTGCTGCCCGCAGCCGTTACTGCCCGCGTGGCAGTTGAATCCGCTTCTGCCGACTTCTGGTGGAAGTACGTGGGCCTGAACGGCGCCGTGGTGGGCATGACCACCTTCGGCGAATCCGCTCCCGGCGCACAGCTCTTCAGCCACTTCGGCTTCACCGTGGACAACGTTGTTGCCACGGCGGAAAAGGTGCTGAAGTAGCCGTATTCCGGTACGGGTAACCGCTGCCGTATATACTATGGACTTGAGGCCCGAACGTGCTATTATGCGCACGTTCGGGCCTTTTGCATGAAATTGTTTTTTATTGTAGGACGTTCCGGCCGGTACGCGAACCTGTTTTTCCGTCCGGTGCGCAAGTGTTTCTCCCGGGTATGCTGACTGGGGAGGAGCGAGCATGAAAACGTGTCTGCTTATTCCGCCGAACCGCTGTCCGGCCCGTTTCGGGCGGCGCACTCGGCCGACTGGTATAACCGCCCCATAAGAACAGGAGAACTGCGATGGCAGTGCTGAAAATGGCTGACCTCGATCTTTCCGGCAAGCGTGTACTTATCCGTCAGGACCTGAACGTGCCCATCAAGGAGGGAAAGATCACCTCCATGAAGCGCATCAACGCCTCGGTGCCAACCCTGCGTCTGGCGCTGGAAAAGGGCGCCGCCGTTATCGTCATGTCTCACCTCGGACGACCCACCGAAGGCGAATACGCGGAAGAATTCTCTCTCAAACCCGTGGCTGCCGCTCTGAGCGAAGCTCTGGGCATGGAAGTGCCCTGCGTGCAGAACTGGCTGGATGGCGTGAACGTGCGCCCCGGTCAGGTTGTGCTGTGCGAGAACGTGCGCTTCAACAAGGGTGAGAAGAAGGATGATGAAACGCTGGGCAAGAAGATGGCTGCCCTGTGCGATATTTTTGTGATGGATGCCTTTGGCACCGCGCACCGTGCGCAGGCAACCACCAGTGCTGTTGCCCGTTTTGCTCCCGTGGCCTGCGCAGGGCCGCTGATGGTGCAGGAACTGGAAGCACTGGGCAAGGCCCTTGGCTCGCCTGCCCGCCCTGTGGTGGGCATTATCGGCGGCTCCAAGGTATCCGGCAAGCTGACCCTGCTCGATAACCTTTCTTCCAAGGTGGACCGTCTCATCGTGGGCGGCGGCATTGCCAACACCTTTATCCGCGCAGCCGGGTTCAACGTGGGCAAGTCGCTGTATGAAGAAGAGCTGGTTGCCGAAGCAAAACGCCTGATGGAAGCCGCAAAGGCTGCCGGTGGCGAAATTCCCGTGCCTGTTGACGTTGTCGTGGGCAAGGAATTCTCCGAAACCGCCAAGGCCGTGCTCAAGCCTGTGAATGCCGTGGCCGACGACGAGATGATTCTGGATATCGGCCCCGCAACTTCCAAGCTGTATGACGAAATACTCTCCAAGGCCGGAACCATTGTCTGGAACGGTCCCGTGGGTGTGTTTGAAATCGACCAGTTCGGTGCGGGCACCAAGGCTCTGTGCGAATCCGTTGCCAACAGCCCTGCATTCTCCATTGCCGGTGGCGGCGATACGGTTTCCGCCGTGGGCAAGTACAAGTTGGCTGATCGTATTTCCTACATCTCCACCGGTGGCGGTGCCTTCCTCGAGTTCCTCGAAGGCAAGGTTCTGCCTGCTGTGGCAGTGCTTGAAGAGCGTGCCAAGGGCTAGACTTTCGTCCTCAGACAGATAAAGAGGCATTTTTTGGCTCAGCCGGGCAGGAACCTAACGTTCCTGCACCTCGTATACGCGATGAAAATTCGTTTTTGAACCTCATTCCGGCGTAACGGGAATATGGTTTTACTGAAAACGAGGGCTTGTCATCAAACTGCAGACTTCTGTCTTGTCTTTTCGGCCGCTTTCGACGACGTGTTTTCAGTCCCCCGGATATCCATATCCGGGGGATTTCTTCATGAAGGCGGGTATACATGGAGTGACGGATATGTCTCGCCTTGCTATTGATTTTATCTATACATTACAAGTCACCATATTTTGACTTTCGATTTCCTCTTCTGCGATATGCCTGCTATCCAACGGGAATGACTGCAATCCATAGAAAAAACGGCCCGTGGGGCAATGTGAAATCGCTGCTCCCCTTGGTCGTGCGTCTGGCTCTTGCGGCCGTCTATATCTATGCCGGTGCCGGCAAGCTCATGGACATTGAAGCCTTTGCGCGGGTGGTGGAGGAATATCGCATTCTTCCGCAGCCTCTTCCGGCGCTTGTGGCTCTGGTGCTGCCTCTTGTGGAGGTGGTGGCCGGGGCTGCTCTGGTGTTCAATGTCCGGGGCAGCCTTGCCGCCATAACCGGAATGACGGTGTTGTTCATGGGCGTGCTCGCCTATGCCATTGCCGCCGGATTGACCATAGGCGACTGCGGCTGCTTTGAGCCGGGGGAACTGCCTGAAGGCGTTGAGGATGGTTCCATGCTCAAGACTGCCTTCTGGCGCGATGCCGGATTGCTGCTGGGGTGTCTGTATCTTTACTGGTCGGGAAGGTCCGACTCCAACGTGATGTCCTGTCAAGAAATCGAGGAGACAGAATGAAAAAGGTTCTTTTTGCGCTCGTGTGCCTTGCGGCCGCGCTCTCGCTGACCGGTTGTCTGGATTTCCTTTCCAAGGCGAGCGAAGTTGATCTGGAAGCCAAGGTCATCAAGTTTGCCAAGGAAGTGCAGCGTGGCGACTACAAGGTGGTTTCCACCGAAGAACTGAAGAAGATGATGGACGCCGACAAGACCCTGCTTGTGGTGGACACCATGCCTTACGAAGCTTCCTACAAGAAGAATCACATTCCCGGTGCTGTGCAGTTCCTGTTCCCCATTCCTGATATGAACGAATGGGACGCCAAGGAAACCGACGGCAAGAGCGTGGAAGATTTCAAGGCTCTGCTGGGCGAAGACCTGAACCGCCCCATCGTTTTCTACTGCGGTTTCGTAAAGTGCACCCGTTCTCACAACGGCGCTGCATGGGCACGCAAGCTCGGCTACACCAATGTGTACCGTCAGCCCGGCGGCATCACTTCCTGGATCGAAGCCAAGTACACTGTCGATTCCATCAAGTAGTTCCGCTGCGAACAGCTTATTCAGAGCCGGATGCGTTTATGCGCATCCGGCTTTTTTTATGCCGCTTACCGGGCCATGAAAAGTCGGGATGGAGTGAGCCTGGGGGCAGTCCGCCTGCGGGCGGATTCTTTTTGTGCCTGATTTGCATTTGGGCTTCACACGAGTCGCCGGATTGCGGTATATATGGAACCGTGGGAGTCCGCTTTCGGGCGTTCCGGAACGGGCAGCCCACAGCAAGGAGAGATATATGACTCACGCGATCCGCATGCATGCGACAGGCGGGCCCGACATGCTCCAGTGGGAAGCATACGATCCCGGTGAACCGTCATCCGGTGAGGTGCTGCTTCGCCATGTGGCTGTCGGTGTCAACTTCATAGATGTGTACCACCGCAGCGGTCTGTATCCGCTGCCCACGTTGCCCGCCATCATCGGGATGGAAGGTGCCGGTGTGGTGGAAGCCGTGGGCGACGGAGTTACCGAATTCAGGCCCGGAGACAGGGTGGCCTATGCGGGCAATCCTCCCGGTGCCTATGCCGAAATGCGGCTTATTCCAGCCCGCAGGCTGGTGCCGCTGCCGGATGCCATTCCCTTTGATGAGGCAGCAGGCATGATGCTGCGCGGCATGACAGCCCGCTATCTGCTCTTTGGCTGTTTTCCGGTCAAGGCAGGGGATACGATTCTTATCCACGCCGCTGCAGGTGGCGTGGGGTCTGTGGTCTGCCAGTGGGCGCGACACCTCGGGGCTACCGTCATCGGCACGGTAGGCTCCGCTGCCAAGGCGGAAGTGGCCCGCGCAAACGGTTGCCAGTATCCCATTTTCTACCGCGATGAGGATTTTGCCGCCAAGGTCATGCAACTGACCGATGGCCGGGGCGTGGATGTAGTATATGACTCCGTGGGCAAGAGCACGTTCATGAAGTCCCTGAGCTGTCTCAGGCCCATGGGCATGCTGGTATCCTTCGGCCAGTCGTCCGGCTCCGTGCCTCCCTTTGATCCCGGCATACTGGCGGCCAAGGGGTCGCTGTTCCTCACCCGCCCGAGCCTCATGCATTATACCGAGGCGCGGGAAGACCTGCTGGCCCATGCCCGCGATCTGTTTGAGGTAGTGCAGAAGGGAGCAGTGCACATCTCCATAGGCCAGCGCTTTGCCCTGCATGAGGCAGCGGCAGCGCACAGGGCGCTGGAAGCCCGGAATACGACAGGATCTACGGTGCTTATGGTGTAGACATGAAAACGCCCGCGAAAGCGGGCGTCAGGTTAATGACAAAGCTTCGTTTTCAGTAAAACCACATTCCCGGTAAGCCGGGGCTGAGGTTCAAAAACGGATTTTCATCGCTTATACGAGGTGCAGGAACGTTAGGTTCCTGCCCGGCGGAGCCCCCAAATATAAAAAAATGACTTTGTCAGCAGTCCGAACGCCTGCGAAAGCGGGCGTTACTTTTGGTTGTACTTGGCGCGAATGGCCAGAATGACGTCATGAATCTGCATGAAGGCTTCCACCACTTCCGGGTCGAAATGGGTGCCGGTGTCCTGACGTATGATATCAAGGACTTTGTCTTCCGGGTAGGGATCCTTGTAGGAACGTGCGGAGACAAGGGCATCATACACATCGGCAAGAGCGCAGATGCGGGCCACAAGGGGAATCTCTTCGCCTGATTTACCGCGCTTGCCCAGATGCGGCTGGCCTACGAATACATCGTCCATGACACCGGGATACCCGTTGCCCATCCACTTTTCATGGTGGTTCAGGGCAATGTCGCGGCACATGATATCAAGGTCGGATGTGGCATTCTCAAACAATCTGGCGCCGAACACCGTGTGCATCTTTATGACGGCGAACTCTTCTTCGGTGAGCTTGGCGGGCTTTTTGAGAATGGAATCGGAAATGCCCACCTTGCCCACATCGTGCAGCATGGCGGCAAGGCGAAGAAGGTCTTTGGTGCGCTTCAGTTCCCGGATGGGCGTACCCTTGTTCAGGGCGTAGCGGTGATATATTTCGGCGGAATAGGCCCCGACGCGCTGAACGTGGGCCCCGGTTTCCGAAGGGTCGCGCAGCTCGGCCATCTTCATCATGCGCAGAATCAGTTCGCGGGTCAGGATACCACGTTCAATGGCTATGGCCGTGTTGTTGGCAAAAAGGGTGATGTAGGTCTTCGCCTGTTTGTCAAAGGGGATGTACCTGCCGTAGCTGTCCTTGGCGTTGAGAATCTGCATCACGCCTACAAGTTTGCCCTGCGCCATCTTGAGCGGAATGGCCATGATGGACGTTGTGCGGTACCCGGTAGCCTTGTCGTAGGAATCGTTGAAGTTGTACGGCAGGCCGGACGGCAGTGTATAGGCATCGTCGATGACCAGCGTTTCGCCGGACAGTGCCGAATATCCCACTATGGACTTCTCGGTTATGGGAACGGCGAAGTTTGAATAGACCGCCGCGTTGGTGGCATCCTTGGCAAAGAGGGTGTCGTTGTGGACATAGCTGAAGCGCAGCTGGTTATCTTCCACAAGGAAGATGGAACCGGCATCTGCATTGGTCAGCGCCCGGACTTCGAGCAGAGTTCTGTCGAGAATGGTATCAACGTCCTTCAGCTGGTTCAGTTCGTCACTGATCCTGAGAAAGCTGTTGATCATGTTTTCCGGGGTGTTGATGTCCGCCATCTGCCATGCTCCCTGCGGCCAGAAGGTGCTGTATGGGCTGAACGGGCAGGCGTGTCACCGTGCCCGTCAGCCTCAGATTGCAATACTAGACCATATTTGTGGTCAAAGGCAATAGGCCCCTGTTTTGTAAGCTAATAATCAGAACTGATCCTGAACGAAAAGAGGCAGGTCGGGCATGGGGCGTCCTGCAATTTCGAATGCCTTTTCCAGCAGAATGCGTATGGCGTCCTGTCCGGCCTCGCCGAGTTCCATGCTGAAATTGTTGACGAAGGTTTCAATATGACGGTCTATGACCGTGTCGTCCATCTCCTGCGCATGCTGCTTGATCCATGCGCGGGCTTCTTCCGGATTGGCCTGCACAAAGGCCAGACTGCGGCGGATGGCATCTTCAAGAGCCAGAGCCGTTTCCATGCCCAGATCGCGGCGCACCGCAATGGCACCGAGCGGAATGGGCAGGGTGGTCGCATCTTCCCACCACTTGCCGAGGTCAAAGAGCTTTTCCAGCCCGTAACCGGCATAGGTGAAGCGGCCTTCGTGTATCACCACGCCTGCGGCAACATCGCCGCGCGCAACTGCGGGCATGACCTCGTCAAACACCAGTTCGACGCGTTCACCCTTGTGCACGCCATGCAGAGAGAGCAGCATGTTGGCGGTGGTCATGCGGCCGGGAATGGCTATGCGGGCATTGGCAAGGCTGGAAATGCAGGCATTTTCCTTTGCCACCATTATGGGGCCGCAGCCGTAGCCCAGCGCGCCGCCGGCCCGCAGCAGAATGTAGTTGTCCAGCGCGTCCACCATGGCGGCTACCGAGAGCTTGGTGGCGGCTATGTCCGCCTTGCGGGCGCGCGCGTTGAGCTGCTCAACATCTGCCATGAACAGGTCTACGGAAAAGGGCAGGTCTATGCGCCCGTTGGCAAGGGCGTAGAAGATGAAAGTGTCGTTGGGGCAGGGGGAAATGCCGAGTTCAAAACGTTGCATGGTTGCTACCTGAAGGCCGTCAAATGGCCGGTTTGCTGTGCTTAAGGTTGACATGGCGGGGGTCTGAGCAGATACTCACGACCCGGCGTAGCGCACCCTCCGCTTGCGGAAAAGGGGATGCAACGTCGCCAAACAGCGGAGGAATTCATGCTCACTGCCGACCATTTTGCCCGCCTGGGGCTGGCACGCATTCATGATGCGGTTCTCGCGGGCGAGCGCCTGAGCGTCGAAGACGGCGCGCGGCTCTTTGCCTGTAACGATATGAACGCCGTTGGTGCTCTTGCGCATCATGCGCGCACCCGTCTGAACGGGGATAAAGCCTATTACGTTCTGAACAGACACGTCAATTACACAAACATTTGCGTGAACGGGTGCCTGTTCTGCGCCTTCCAGAAAGAGAAGGCGGAACAGCCCGGTGCATACCGCCTTTCGGTGGACGACATCGTCGGCAAAATTTCCGACCACGACGGCATGCCCTTCAACGAAATCCATATCGTGGGCGGATGTCACCCCACCTTGCCCCTTTCCTTTTTCGAAGAATCCATATGCAAGGTGAAGGCTGCTTTTCCGTCCATTGTGGTGAAAGCATTCACTGCCGTGGAAATAGCCCACTTTGCCCATCTTGAAGGCATTACCACCCTTGAAGTGCTTACCCGCCTGAAGGCCGCAGGGCTTGAAATGATGCCCGGTGGCGGTGCCGAGATATTCGCCCCTGCCGTGCGTGAGCAGATATGCCCGCGCAAGTCCACGGCGGATGAATGGCTGCGGGTGCACGGCGAAGCGCACTCTCTTGGTATTACCACGAACTGTT
>JBKEAK010000077.1:0-31595 GCA_047972125.1 Halodesulfovibrio sp. | reverse complement strand
GGAATGGAACCACGTGCCCCCCAACACCTCACAATCATGCTTGTCTCCAGTGTTGCTGTCCGGCGGGTGCGAATAGGCAAACCCGGCATTCTTTGCACATGACGATAAACCGCGTGGGCGAATAAGGCAACCAACGCTGATTGCAGAGATATTCCCTTGCCTATTCCCCCATAGTGCGCGAGGCTTGAAAAGAGGAGGCATCATGTTCGACACCCTTACGCTGGAAAAATATGCTGATGTCATCATCTGGGGACTGGAACGCGGGCGGGGCGAGCCCTTTGCCAAAAGCGATTTTGTTCTGGTGAATTATGATCACGATGCCCTGCCGCTTGCCGAAGAGGTGTGCTGTCAGCTGCATGATCGCGGCTTCATCCCCATCCAGCGGGCCATGCCCACGCCGCGCATGGACTACGACCGCTACACCAAGGCCAACAACAAACGCCTTGCCACCCTCACCCCCGGTGACAGGGACTTATACAACCACCTGAATGGTTCCATCAGCCTGCTTGCCCCCTCGTCTCTCACGCATCTGGCCGGCATAGACGCCGAACTGCTCAATCTGGTGCAGAAGGCCCGCCAGCCCCTGCGGCAGATCATGAACACGCGGGAACAGATGGGCACCTTCGGCTGGACCCTGTGCATGTATCCCACGCAGGCACTGGCAGCTCAGGCAGGACTCAGCCTTCAGGAATACGCCCGGCAGATCGAACTTGCCTGCTATCTGGACGACGGCACCCCCACCCGCAAGTGGCGGCTGCTCGCCAAACAGATAGACACCCTGCGCGAAGAGCTGACCAGCCTCGGCAACTGCACCCTCAGGGTGGAATCCGACACGGTGGACCTGCTGCTCAAAGTCGGCGACCGCCGCAAATGGGCGGGGCTGACCGGTCGCAACCTGCCCAGCTTTGAACTGTATGTGTCACCCGACTATCGCACCGTGGAAGGCATGTACACCTCAAACCTTCCCTCGTTCCGTTCCGGCAACATTGTCAGCGACGTGCGGCTTGAGTTCAAGGCAGGCCGCGTTACAGCCGTGAGCGCCGAGCACAGCGAAGAATTCGTGATCAAGCAGCTGAACATGGATGAAGGCGCTTCCCGCGTCGGTGAGTTTGCTCTGGTGGATAAACGCTTCTCCCGCATTTCGGCATTCATGGCCAACACCCTGTATGACGAAAACCACGGTGGTACGTGGGGGTCCATGCACATGGCTCTTGGCAACGCCTATACCAACACCTTTGCGGGCGAGGCTACGGAATACAATGAAGAGTTGCGCCGCTCACTCGGCTTCAACTCCTCCATACTGCACTGGGACCTCGTCAACACCGACCGCAAACGCGTAACGGCCATTCTCGCAGACGGAACACGCAAAACCATCTACGAAGACGGAGAATTCACGCTGTAAATCACGCATGGGGCACAAGCTGCGAAAACCGCGCACTTGCCTTTCAGACAAAAACACGGCACCGTCCACGCCCATGGAACATATCATTATCAAAGTATACGGCAGCGTTACCCCGGCCGGGGAAGCGATGTTGCACGCCGTGCAGCAGGTTGCGGAAGAAAGTGTTTCGCTGGAGGGAAACATGCTCCTCGTCAGTCACGAGGGCGTGTACTTCATGATTGAAGATTTCATCGAAGCCCTGAAGCCACACCTTGGCAAAGGCAGCGAGGGGCGCATAGACTATATTGATATGGATGAATGGACCCTGACCCGCTACCGCATTCAGGACGGGCTCATCACCCGCAGTCAGGCCGGACTGAATGAGGTGATGGACTATTCGGGACACTAATCGTCGTCTTCTGTCCCGAACCTGCCTGCACCGTGGCCCATGCGGTTCACGTTGGCTTCTTCATACGAAGGCAGCGTGTAGAGACGCACCTTGTGGCTGCGCGGAAATTCCTTTTTCAGAAGCTGCTTGAGCAGGCGCTTCAGCTTGTCGGCAGAAACATCTTCCCACCGTTCCTGACCAAAGCCGTCTTCAATGACGGTGAAGGCGTCCGCCCCCGTACGAATCAGCGCAACGGACCTGTTTCGCTTGAACGTGCGGATATCGAGGCAGTGTCCTGTCTCCAGCTTGTCTGCACGTTGCAGCACCGTGGTGATGAGCGTTGTCTTATCAATCACTAATTAACCTCGCACTAACGAACCTCGCACAGACAAACCTCGTCACTGACTTCCCCCGTCACCTACCGGCCTCGTTCCTGCCCGCCCTGCGCCGGTATTCAGGTTCATGAGTACATGCTTGCGCCCGGGGGAAATGATGGTCACCTCGCCCGTTCCCACTGCAAAAAAAACCGTTCGGCTCAGCTCAAGCCCCACATCTTCTGCAAAAAGGGATATGCCGCGCTTTCGCAGCAGCATGCGCACGGCCTCAACATTGCGCTGGCCGATGAAAAAGCGGCTGCTGTTGGGCAGAACGCTGGCTCCGCCTATCAATGCGGCAGAAAGCCCTCCCGCAAAAGGAGTGCCCCGCAGCCTGCCCACATGGCGGAACAAGAGCTCCACCCCCTTGTCGGCATAGTAGCCCGGTGCGCCGCCCACACTCTCCACCCTGCCCGCCTGCAACGAGGAATCCGGCAGGGCGATGTGCGCCATGCCGCCCACCTTTGTCAGGGAATCATAGAGCACAAGCGCAACACAGGACCCAAGCCCGAAGGTCTTGAGCACCGCTTCCGACCGCGCCGAGGCAGCCATTTCGCCTATGCCTATAATGTGTTTATCGTCAGTCATACAAAACTTCTATCAGTGTGGTACGCAATGCGGGCGAGGCAAATAAAAGCCTTCACTCACCATATGCAGGAACCGGTTGGGCAATGCCCCTGTTCAGAACAGGAGCCTTTGCACAGCAGCTCAACAGGTTCAGGAAAACTAGGCCGATATACACAAAAACGGAATGATAATCGAACCCGTATATAGCCAGACACACACCCTTTTCAAACACTGGCGCGCATCAAAACTACAGTGTTACCATTTCATAGAGACAAATAAGGCCGCCCTCCAGCCGGAAGGCGGCCTTTTTCATACTCGTTCAGAACGCCTTATTTGGCGTAACCAACCGCCCTGCGCTCACGGATGACCGTAACGCGAATCTGACCGGGGTAGGTAAGATTCTTTTCGATCTGCTCCGCAATGTCCTTACACAGCAGGTAGGTGGTATCGTCATCCACGTTGTCGGAGTTGACCATAACACGGATTTCGCGGCCCGCCTGAATGGCGTAAGCCTTGGCAACGCCTTCAAAGGCGGTGGCGATGCCTTCCAGATCCTCAAGGCGCTTCACGTAGTTTTCGAGAAGTTCCTTACGGGCTCCGGGACGGGCACCGGAAAGGGAATCCGCCGCCTGCACCAGCACTGCCAGGGCAGACTTGGGCGGCTGATCTTCATGGTGAGCGGCAATGGCGTGGATGATTTCCTTGCTTTCGCCGTACTTCTTGGCAAGGTCCGCGCCGATGATGGCGTGGGGGCCTTCCACTTCGTGGTCAACAGCCTTGCCAATGTCATGCAGCAGACCGGCACGCTTGGCGCGCTTCACATCAAGGCCAAGTTCGGCGGCCATCATGCCACACAGGGAAGCCACTTCCAGAGAGTGCTGCAGCACGTTCTGGGAGAAGCTGGTGCGGTATTTCAGCTGGCCGAGCAGCTTGATGAGGTCTGCATGAATGCCGTGCACGCCGGCATCAAAGGTAGCCTGCTCACCCACTTCACGCAGCTGCACTTCCAGTTCCTGCTGCACCTTGCGGACAACGTCCTCAATGCGGGCAGGATGGATGCGGCCGTCGCTGATGAGGCGTTCCAGAGCCATTTTGGCAATCTGGCGACGCAGCGGGCTGTATGCGGAAAGAATGACGGTTTCAGGGGTGTCGTCGATAATCAGGTCCACGCCCGTGGCTGCTTCCAGCGCACGGATGTTACGGCCTTCACGACCGATGATGCGGCCCTTCATATCTTCGCTGGGCAGAGTTACCGCGGTAACGGTCTGCTCGCCCACGTAGTCACCGGCATAACGCTGAATGGCGGTCGCAAGGATTTCCTTGGCCTTACGGCTTGCGGTTTCCTTGGCTTCCGCCTCTATCTGCCGCATCATCTTGGCGGCTTCATGCTTGGTACGCGATTCGATTTCTTCGAAAAGGCGTTCCTTTGCTTCGTCGGCTGTCAGGCCGGATACTTCCTGCAGGCGAAGTTCCTGCTCGTGCATCTTTTCATCCAGCAAGGTAGCCTGTTCTTCAAGCTTGCGTTCCTTGCGGGTGAAGTCCTTTTCCTGAATGAGCAGTTCCTGCTCTTTCTGGGTAGCCTGTTCACGTTTCCGCTCAAGGCGGTCAGACTGCTCCTGCAGCTTGTGATCGCGGCTCTTTATCTCTGACTCGCGCTCTTTGAACTCTTGTTCAAGGGTGCGTTTCTGGTTGTATATCTCGTCCTGCCCTTGAAGGATGATCTCCTTCTTCTGGGCCTGTGCTTCCTTGCGCGCTTCTTCGATGATCCGGTTCGCAAGCTCCTGCGCGTCGTTGAGACGCTTGGAGGAAACGACCTTGTGCAGCGCGTATCCGGTTGCTGCGCCGATAATGGCACCCAGCAGGACGAGCCCGATGGACATCAGACTCATGCTGTTACTCCCATTGCATCCGGAAGCCCCATTCCGAATGGTCCATTGTTATGACGCGACGTTGCGCCTGCTACACAGGAGACAGGGGAGAGTGAGTATCCAGTACCGGACTAAATCAGGGTCTGCCGCGCATCAATTCATAAACGCAGCAGACTTAGAAGGGCTGAGATTAGGGGAACCCCGAAGCGCCGTGTGACTCACCAATGCAGGACCAGATGGTCCTTAGGTGGGCTCCTTGGGCGCTCCTTCAGGCTTCCCGAGCATTTCGGGCTTGCACACCGGCGCGCCGGCCAGGCTCCCAATAGTATGATTGTGAGGCCAGCATCGGCTTATCATCACGCACACCTCAGGGTGTTGTAACCGTATCGAAGCCCGAGGGCTGCGGGTCAGATGTTCCCGCCATCTATCTTTTCCACAAGCATCTCCATACGCCTGTTAAGCATTTCGAGCTTGCGGTCGGATTGCAAGAGATCGTCAGCCAGTCCTAATACCAGAAACGTCAGTAGCTTCTCCTTGCTAATCTGCCTTCCTGGAAAATTGAGCTTATTGTAACGCTCTTCAACCAATTTTTTGGCGCGCTCAACCCTGGAGGGGTCAGCCTCCGCCTTGAAAGAGACCTCAAGATCCAAGACATTCAGGTTATAACTGCGCATCGCGCACTATGACCCCCCGGTCTGGTCTTTCAGTTTCAGCAACAGGGCGTCGATACGCTGACGAACAGAGTCCTGCGTGGACCGCTCCATTTCGAGCTGCTCCTTGAGAGCGCGATTTTCATCCTCAAGTACGGAAAGTCCCAGATCTACCTCTTCTTTGAGGCGTCTGTTGTCTTCCTTGAGGACGGCAATCGTTTCAAGAAGTGAGTCAATACGCTGTTCTAACTGGTCTATAAGCTCCATGACAAACTCGTATCCTTTTTGTCAGTTGAAATCAAGACTTCCGTTTTTTGGGAAGATTCTTCTGCACGCCGCGCGCAATGGCAAGCGTATCATCCGGCACATCCTTGGTAATGACCGATCCCGCTCCCACAAGGCTGTTTGCTCCTATGGTCACGGGGGCCACCAGCGCCGAATTGGAGCCGATGAACGCACCGTCGCCTATTACGGTTTTGTGCTTGTTCACGCCATCGTAGTTGCAGGTAATGGTACCTGCACCAATGTTGGCCCCCACACCCACCTCGGTATCGCCGAGATAGGTAAAGTGGTTGGCCTTGGATTTTTTGCCGAGCACGGACTTCTTCATTTCGACAAAGTTGCCCACGCGGGAACCTTCTTCGAGAACGGCACCGGGACGCAGGCGGGCATAGGGCCCCACAATGCAGTCAGGGCCGATCTCGGCGTCCTCAATGTGACAGAAGGGCCGCACCTCGGCCCCGGAAGAGACAATGGCGTTGCGCAGCCACGTATGCGACTGCACTGTTGCGCCCTTGCGCACTTCCGTATTGCCGTACAATTCGCACGGACCATGCAGCACTGCACCGGGTTCAAGATATACCATAGGTCCGATACGCACCGTTTCCGGCGCGTGGATCATCACGCCCTGCTCCAGCCACTCAAGCACCAGATTGGTGCGCAGAAGCGACTCGGAACGGACAAGCTCCGCCGGGTTGTTGATGCCGAGCAGATGCGGGTCCTGCCCGCAATCCACACCGCACACCTTCATACGGCGGGCCACTGCCAGCTCCACAAGATCGGTTATGTAATATTCACCGCTCTTGTTGGTATTCTGGAGCTTATCCAGCAGCGGTGATATGGAATCAAGCTTGAGCAGATAGATACCGGCGTTGATTTCGTTGGGTTCCTGCCCGTGCAGGTTTTCATCGAAATCCTTGGCTTCCACAATGGCGGCCACTTCGCCGTTATGCCGCACCACCCTGCCGAAGGATGCCGGATCGGCCAGCGTGAGGGTCATGAAGCCGATATCGGCATCACGGTCCACCACTTCCTTCATAAAGGCCATGATACGCGGCTGGGGAAGCAACGGCGTATCGCCGTTCACCACCAGCACTCGGTTCAGGCCGGACCTGACCAGTTCGGGCCAGGCAACCTGCAGGGCATGCCCCGTGCCGAGCTGCTCGCTCTGTACCACGAAGTTCCGCGATTCCAGATCAAAGGCGCTGCGCACCATATCGGCACCGTGGCCGATAACGGTCCAGATGCCGTCTCCGAAAATGGGATCAAGCGCGGTATACACGTAGCGCAGCATGGGCTCGCCGAGAAGCGGCTGCAGCACCTTGGGCTTATCGGAATGCATTCTGGTCCCCTTGCCCGCAGCAAGGATAAGGGCACCAATGGTATTTTTAGAGGACATGTCGTCTCCCGGATAGTTGCATCAATGGTCGATCAAAATGCACAAACCATGGAAAAATACGTGTTCACACCCGTTGTTGTCCAGCGCAAACACGCATTCCCCCGTAATACGCCATATTCATCGACATTTATTGCAATACCAGAAGGATAGACAGCATCCAGCTCCTCTGCACAGCACCTTTTGACCTGTCGCTATCCGCTCATTTTGCTGCAGGTATTACTCTCCTGCACCTTCGACGCAGCAAGCCCTGCACAGCGGCCGCGCCAAGGCAAGTCAGGGGCCGGGACAAAACTCAGGCACTCATCTGCCGACGCCCGAGCACAGCTGCCACAAGAATGCAGGCAAGCCCCGCAAGAGCATACGGCGAAACAGGTGCCTGCCGCACAACAGCCACCAGCAGAACAGCCAGCGGCGGCGTAAGATAGCTCAGATAGCCGATAACAGCCATGTTGCCCCCTACAATGGCGCGGTTCCACAGGGTAAACGACAGCCCGAGCGGAACCAGCCCCAGATAGACGGCCGCCAGAAGCGATGAGGAGGATGGAAGGACATAGTCGCCAGCACCGACCACATGCGCGGCAAACATGCCCGTGGAAATGCAGGCCGCATACGCGGTGAAGGCTGGCATGTAATCCTCCGTCGGGCGAAGGCGTGACAGGGTCACCGAAAAACTGCTCCAGATGAGACCACAGCTCAGGGCATAGGCGTAGCCCACACCATATGCGGCATCAAAGGAAAGCCCCCTGCCCCCGGCAATCACGAGGTAGGCTCCGTACATGCCGAGCGCGGCAAGGCCGATGGTGGAAAGCCGCACGCCCCTGAAATGCAATACAGAGGAGATAACGACAATCCAGAAGGACCATGTCGTCGCCAGAATGGCCCCTTCGACTATGGGAGCATGCGCAAGGGCGAGATAATAAACCCAATGGTAGCCAAAAATCCCCGCTATGCCGAGCAGCGACACTCGCAGTGAGGGAATGGGAATGCGAAACGAGCGGCGGAGCACCGCCTCTTGCGCAACAAGATACAGCGCAGCCGGAACAAAGCTGAAGAACAGCAACTCGGGAATGGAAAGACCGTCCAGCGCGTTGCCGGTGGCTGCGGGCAGGCTTGCCCAGCAGAGAATGGCACCGAAGGCGTAAAGATGTGGATGCATATACCCTCCTCCTTCAGCCCTCTATGCGCCAATGCTTGAGGAAGGTCTTGAACAAAATGAACGTGGGCAAGCAATGATGTCGCCAAGCCATGATATCACCAAACAATGACATCACCGGACCATAGCGGAAGTCAGCCCGTAAAAGTAATCAGGGCAAGCGACCGTCAGGCTGGCAGAACAGCGGCTCGATAGGCTGCCGGGGTGGTGCCTGCAAGCCTTCTGAACCACCGGGTGCAGTGGCTCTGGTCGGCAAAACCGCACGCTGCCGCAGTATCGACGACACTACAGCCGGACCGCAACATGCGCTTTGCCTGCGCCACACGGATGCAGACAAGATATGCATGCGGGGAAATGCCTGCATGCTTTCTGAAAAGACGCATAAGGTGCTGCGGCGTACAATCGGCCTCGCCCGCAAGTGACAACAAAGAATGTTCTCCGGCATAGTCATCACGCAGGCGCTCGCGTACCCGCCGGAACCGTTCAGACTCGCTGAGCATTCCCTCGCGCCCCACTGACACAAGGCCCTCTCCATGCCGACTGCCCATCAGCCCGAACACCTGCGTGAACAGCGACTGGCTCTCGAGCGCATCCCGGGCAGACCACAGGGCAGCATGCATGAAGGCCAGCCTGTCGTGCAGTTCTGGGTCGTCATACAACCCGTCGGCAATACTCCTGACCGGCTCGCCCATAAAGGATTCGGCCCAGTCCATATCCACATAGATGGTCCGCAGATTGCGGGGCGTTTCTTCCACACCGCTGTTGGCGTGCACCTCACCCGCATTGACGACGCCGAAGGAATCCAGACCAAGCACGGAAGTATTGCCCTTGAAGCGGAAATACTCACCGCCTGTGTCATTCAACCAGATGGTCAGCGCATCATGCACATGAGGCGGAAAATCCACTTCCGCATGGGGACAGGAAAGCAGTTCAACCCCGGAAAGACCGAGAGGGAGCTGATATGTTGCATGCGGCATCTTCATGGGAGTTTCATACCTCCATCAGAAGATCGGCGCAATCTCGGCGCACAGCGGGCACTGCGCAGATCAAATACAGGCCGGGGCAAACTCGGCACACGATGCAGATGCAGTGCAGATGCAGCACGAATGCCCCACAACAATTCCGTGTCCTGATGGAACAGGACGCAAAAAAAGCGGGCCACCCTTTCGGGTGGCCCGCCGCAGGTCCATTTAACAGGAACTCTACTTGTGCGCTGCGCTCATGCGCTGCAGTGCTCTCTGAAGAGCTGCCTGTGCACGAGTGTAGTCGATTCTGTCGCGTTCCTGTGCGATACGTGCTTCCGCACGCTCTTTCGCCTTGCGTGCGCGTTCGACATCAATGTCTTCAGCGCGCTCGGCAGATTCAGCCAGAATGGACACCTTGTTATCAGAGATTTCTGCAAAACCACCGGAAACAAAGACCTCGCGAGTCTTGCCGGCAGCCTTGTAATGCAGAACTCCGATGCGCAGGGCAGCCAGGAAGGGGATGTGGTTCGGCAGGATACCAAACTCACCCTCAAAACCGGGGGCGCCCACGTAGTCCACCGCTTCGCTCAGGACAACTTTGTCCGGCGTCACGATCTCAAGATGGAGAGACTTATCCATAAGAGGTCACCTCCCTTGAGTTAGGCCTTGTTCTTGTTGTACTTCTCCACAGCCATTTCGATACCACCCACCATGTAGAAATCGTTTTCTGCCATGTGGTCGTATTCGCCATTCAGGATTCCGCGGAATGCCTTGATGGTGTCTTCCAGTTTCACGTACTGACCGGGGGTACCGGTAAATACTTCAGCAACGTGGAAGGGCTGGGACAAGAAGCGCTGGATACGACGAGCGCGTGCAACGGTGAGCTTGTCGCCGTCGGACAGTTCGTCCATACCCAGAATCGCGATGATGTCCTGAAGGTCCTTGTACTTCTGAAGAACCATCTGAACTTCACGAGCCACGCTGTAGTGCTCAACACCAACTACGTTGGGGTCAAGAATACGGGAGGTGGAGTCCAGCGGGTCAACCGCAGGGTAGATACCAAGTTCTGCGATCTGACGGGAAAGAACGAGCGTACCGTCAAGGTGCGAGAAGGTGGTAGCAGGTGCGGGGTCGGTCAAGTCGTCCGCGGGAACGTAAACTGCCTGAACCGAGGTAATGGAACCCTTGGTCGTGGAGGTAATACGTTCCTGCAGGCCGCCAAGGTCGGTACCCAGCGTAGGCTGGTAACCCACCGCGGAAGGCATACGGCCGAGACGTGCGGACACTTCGGAGCCAGCCTGCGTGAAGCGGAAGATGTTGTCGACGAACAGGAGCACGTCCTGATTTTCTTCGTCACGGAAGTACTCTGCACAAGCCAGAGCGGTCAGAGCAACACGTGCACGTGCTCCGGGCGGTTCGTTCATCTGGCCGTACACGAGTGCGGCTTTCTCCAGAACGCCGGCTTCCTTCATTTCGTGGTAAAGGTCGTTACCTTCACGGGTACGCTCACCAACACCTGCGAACACGGAGATACCGCCGTGCTGCTTTGCGATGTTGTTGATCATTTCCATCAGAATAACGGTCTTGCCCACGCCTGCACCACCGAAGAGACCCATCTTGCCGCCCTTGGGGAAGGGAATCAGCAGGTCAACAACCTTGATGCCGGTTTCGAGCAGCTGCACGGACGTGTCCTGCTCGGTGAACTCAGGGGCCGCACGGTGAATGGGCATACGCTTCTTGGCGTCAATGGGGCCCATTTCGTCCACGGGGTTACCAACAACGTTCATAATGCGGCCGAGGGAAGCAGCACCAACGGGTACGGAGATGGGTGCTGCAAGGTCGGTTGCATCCATGCCGCGAACGAGACCTTCGGTAGCGTCCATGGCGATGGTACGAACCACGTTGTCACCAAGGTGCTGCGCAACTTCGCAGATCAACTCGGGGGCATCCGTGTTGTTGGGGTTCACGATTTTAATCGCGTTGAGAATGTTCGGCAGGTTGCCATCGGCGAACTCAACGTCCACGACGGCGCCGATAACCTGAACGATTTTACCTACGTTAGCCATAACGATTTCGCTCCCTTACTTATCCTTTCAGCGCTTCAGCGCCGCCGACGATATCCATGAGGTCACTGGTGATGGCTGCCTGACGGGTCTTGTTAAAGATCAAAGTCAGACTTTGCACCATTTCGTCGCAGTTCTTGGTTGCGTTGTCCATGGCTGCCATACGTGCCGCGTGTTCGCTGGCAGAGGTATCGAGCAGTCCACGGTACACCTGAACCTTGATAAAGCGGGGCAGGAGTTCTGCCAGCAGACCTTCGACAGCAGGTTCGTAAATGTACTCCTTCTGCACGCCGGAAGCAGGAACTTCTTCTTCCTTGGCAGCAGGAGAAATGGGGAGCAGAGCCAGACGAACCGGAATCTGCTTCGCAATGCTTACAAACTCACCATACACCAGAACGACTTCGTCGAATTCACCGGTAAGGTAGGAGTGGATAACTTCCATGCCCATCTCGTTAGCGAGACTGAAATCGAAGGTACCCATCGCATCGCCAATGCCTTTCACGACTTCGAAGTCGCTCTTGCGAATGGCGTCGCGGCCTTTCTTACCCACACAATAGAACTTGACGGTCTTTCCTTCAGCGGACTTTTCCCTGGCAACTTTGAGAGCCTCATTGATGAGGTTCACGTTGTAGCTGCCACAAAGACCGCGGTCCGAGGTGGCGAGCAATACGCAACAGGTCTTGATTTCCTCACGGACTTCAAGGAGCGGATGCGCATTCTCGTCCGCCTTGCTGGCAAGGTCACCCAGCATCTCATAGAACTTATCCGCGTAAGGGCGGAAGCGTTCTATGCGGGTCTGGGCACCGCGCAGTTTCGCCGAAGCCACCATGTTCATGGCTTTGGTGATCTGCTTGGTCTTCTTGACCCCAGCGATCTGTAGTTGGACGTCTTTCAACGAGGCCATATGATACCCCCGTCCTTAAGCCGAGAAGGTTTTTTTGAACTCTTCGATTGCTGCTTTCAGGCGGCCTTCGATATCAGCGTCAATCACTTCACGAGCCTTCAGGTCGGCAAGGATGTCGGCCTTGGCGTTGCGCAGGAACTCAATGTATGCGCTTTCAAACTTACGCACGGAGGCAACCGGCACGTCGTCCATAAAGCCGCGGGTAGCAGCGTACATGGAAGCAACCTGCTCGTTGAACGGCATGGGCTCGTACTGGGGCTGCTTGAGCAGTTCAACCAGACGGGCACCACGGTTCAGCTTAGCCTGGGTGGCCTTGTCAAGGTCGGAACCGAACTGCGCAAAGGCAGCCAGTTCGCGGTACTGAGCAAGGTCAAGACGCATGGTACCTGCAACCTGCTTCATAGCCTTGATCTGTGCAGCGCCGCCCACTCGGGAAACGGACAGACCAACGTTAATTGCGGGACGCACACCAGCGTTGAACAGGTTGGGTTCCAGATACACCTGACCGTCGGTAATGGAGATAACGTTGGTCGGAATGTATGCGGAAACGTCGCCAGCCTGAGTTTCGATGATGGGCAGTGCGGTCAGGGAACCGGCGCCAAGGTTATCGTTAACCTTTGCGGAGCGTTCCAGCAGACGGGAGTGCAAGTAGAAAACGTCACCGGGGAAAGCTTCACGGCCGGGAGGACGACGAAGCAGCAGGGACATCTGACGATACGCGGTAGCCTGCTTGGAAAGGTCATCATAGATGATCAGAGCATGCTGGCCGTTATCGCGGTAGTATTCAGCCATGGTGCAGCCGGAGTAAGCAGCGATGAACTGCAGCGGTGCAGGCTCGGAAGCGGTAGCGGAGATGATCGTGGTGTAAGACATGGCGCCGTACTTCTTCAGAGTGTCGGCAACCAGAGCAACGGTGGACTTCTTCTGACCAATGGCCACGTAGAAGCACTTGATGCCGGTTTCCTTCTGAGCAAGGATGGCGTCGATGCAAACTGCGGTCTTACCGACCTGACGGTCGCCGATGATCAGTTCGCGCTGACCACGACCGATGGGGGTCATGGCGTCGATAGCCTTGATGCCGGTAGGCATGGGCTGATGAA
Source organism: Halodesulfovibrio sp. (assembly GCA_047972125.1). Classification (GTDB taxonomy): domain Bacteria; phylum Desulfobacterota; class Desulfovibrionia; order Desulfovibrionales; family Desulfovibrionaceae; genus Halodesulfovibrio. The sequence goes on along the minus strand of JBKEAK010000077.1, from coordinate 18,504 downwards.
CGGACTTACGTGCGATGATGCCGGGAGCCTTGAGTTCCACGGGACGGATGTCCTTGGATTCAACAGGTCCCATACCGTCGAGGGGCTGACCCAGGGGGTCGAGAACACGACCGATAACGGCATCACCAACGGGAACGGAGAAGATCTGACCGGTACGCTTTACCGGGTCGCCTTCCTTAATGCCAGTGTCAGAACCGAGAAGAGCGACACCCACGTTGTCTTCTTCCAGGTTGAGAACCATGCCCTTGAGGCCGCCGGGGAACTCGAGAAGTTCCATGGCCATGGCATTACGTACGCCGTAAACACGAGCGATACCGTCACCAACGGAGAGAACGGTACCAGTCTCGCTCATTTCGACGCGCTGTTCGTAATTCTCGATCTGGCTTTCAATGATTTTGGAGATTTCTTCTGCTTTAATCTGCATGGCCCTACTCACCCCTCTTGATGTTTTCTTTCAAGATTCCCAGCTGAGCGCGGAGGCTCGCGTCAAGCACCTGGTCGCCGATCTTCAGCAGAACGCCACCAAGGATGCCCTTGTTAACGCTGAAGTCCAGGATGAGCTTCTGGTTGGCTTGTTTTTCCAGCTGGGTTTTTACCTCGTCGCGCTTTGCCTTGGGGAGTTCCACTGCGGTGACGAGCTCGCCGCGTACAACTCCCTGCTCGGCGTCGAGCAGAATGTTGTAGAACGCCTGAATGTCAGGAATCAGAGCAAGACGACCCTTTTCCGCGAGCAGGAAGCAGAAGTTGCGGACGGTCGTGCTAGCCTTGACGTTTTCGAGAACCTTTTCGATGACCGCGTGCTTTTCTTCCTGAGAGAAGATCGGGTTGCGGAACACCTTGCCAAGTTCAGGCGTGCCCTCAATGGCCTTCGCCAGGGAGGCAAGTTCCTGTCCGAAGGAAGCAAGTTCCTTCGCACCGGCTTTCTTACCGATGGAGAAGAGTGCCCTGGCGTATCTGCGTGCTACGATATTGCCGGTCAATTGAGCACCACCTTCGTTAAGTATTTATCGATGAGCTTTTCGTGATCCTCGACAGTCAGTTTTTCCGCGAGCATCTTCTCGGCGGCACTGACTACGAGTTCGGCCATTTCAGCACGCATCTGCTCAACGGCCTGCTTCACTTCAGTCTCAGCGGTCTTGGTGGCCTGTGCCGTAATCTGGGAAGCGGTCTGTTCAGCCTTCGCAATGATGGCTTCCTTGATACGCTCGCCCTGAGCACGGTACTCAGCGATAATTTCCTTACGCTCGGCCTCGATGTTGGCAATACGCTGCTCGACATCGGCAAGGCTCTTGCGAGCCTGGGTCTTGCGGGTTTCGAGGTCCGCAAGTTCCTGCTCAATGCCAGTGCGGCGACCGGAGAAGAAGCCCACGATCTTCTTGCCAGCCTTAAACCAGATGACCCCTACCACCACGGCAAAGGTGACGACGCGGGCTGCAAAGTTACCCCAAGGCAACTCATGATGGCCACCCGCGGCCTCGGATGCGAAGGCAACTGCCACTGCGAGCAGTGTAAGTGCCAGTGCACCGGTTAGAATTCTAAGCCCTTTCAAAGCGAACCCTCCTTCAACGCTTGCGCGTGGTTATCCGAGCACTTTGGCCGTGGCTTTACCAGCAAGGGCGCCCACTTGGCCCTTGAGAGTCTCCATAGCCTTGGCGACGTCGGCGGCCACTTTTTCCCGAGAAGCGGAAATTACAGCCTGCGCCTCCTGGTTGGCTTTGGCGAGGATGTCAGCTTCCTGGACGAGTGCCGCTTCCTTTACCTTTTCACGCTCAGCGGTGGCGTTCTTGCGTGCTTCGGTAAGGGCAGCCTCATAGTTCTTGAGTTTCGCTTCCGCAGAACCAACAAACTGTTCAGCATCGCCCAGCAGACCCGACATCTTATCCTGCCGTTGTTTGATGATCTCCCGAATCGGACGAAACAGGAGAGCGTTCAAGCCAACCAGCACGATGAGGAAGTTCACCAATTGGATAAGCAATGTAATATCCAGATTGATCATGCCTGCTCCCTTAGTGAGGTTGTGAATTTAAGCTCAAAGTGGTTCCCGAATTAGCTGATTCATAGTGTTGTGTCAAAACCTTTTTTAAAAAAAGCTGGTTACTGTGCACTCAATCAACTCCGGATATCTCGCTGTTATCATTTTGGATACAAAAAAAGCCTCCCTTTTCGGGAGGCCATTTTTTTGTATCCATCTTCATTTGCGGAACTATTTCTATTCCGGGTCAGAATCGCCTTCACCGGAAGCGGAGGGAACAGTCTGCATGGCTATATGGCCTTCCAGTTTTGCCCCTTCCTCAACCATGAGGACGGGAGAATGCAGACTGCCCACAAGGTTGGCAGTACGGTGCAGCACAGCCTTCTTGGTGGCGATGATTTCGCCTTGAATATGACCGGACAATACGAGCTGCCCGACACGCACCTGCCCTTCGACCCGAGCGTCCTTGCCTATTATGAGGGTTCCCTCGGAATGCACTTCGCCGTTGAAAACGCCGTCTATGCGCACCGAGCCCTGGAAATTCAACTTGCCCTGATACACGGTTCCGGAACCGAGAAAGGCATTGATTTCATCTCTGGCCATTGGTCGCTCCTTATTTGTGACAGAAAAATACAAACGAAATACAACTGCCCGCCATCACGGGTCAGTTTGTCTTGAAGACGAAACGTCTCATGGAAACGTTCAGTACCAAACCTATGAGGCAAAAGTTGACCAGAGTGGCGCTACCACCATAACTGATAAAGGGCAAGGGGATGCCCACAACCGGCATGAGCCCCATGACCATGCCCATATTGATCAGAAACTGCCAGAAGAAATAGAAGAACACGCCTGCGGAGAGGAACGAGCCGAATCGGTCTTTTGCGTCCCGCGCCGTATTGAAGATGGAGAGCAGGAACAGGCAGAAGAGCACAAGCAGGATGAGACATCCCACAAAGCCCCACTCTTCACCGAACACGGCAAAAGCGAAGTCGGTGTGCTTTTCCGGCAGGAAGCGCAACTGCGACTGAGTGCCTTCCATGAAGCCCTTGCCCCACATTTCTCCTGAACCGATGGCGATCTGCGACTGTATGATATGATAGCCGGACCCCAGAGGGTCATCGCCGGGGTTGAGGAAGGTGAGCACGCGCTGTTTCTGATATTCCTTCATGAACATCCAGCCTACTGGCAGACAGGCAGGCCCCGCGATCAGGCAGGTTCTGAAAACCCCCTTGCTCAGTCCGCGAAACAGAATGATGCCCCCCACGTTGAGCAGCATGTTCAGCGTGGTGCCAAGGTCCGGCTGCTTGAGAATGAACACGGCCGGTATGAGGCAGATGCCCACGACCTTGATGAATTCTCCCCAGCCCAGAGGATGCGAGTTGCGGGCAAGCAGCTTGGCTGCCATGAGAATGGCCGCAATCTTGGCAATTTCACTGGGCTGCAGGTTGAAAAATCCGAGCGATATCCAGCGTTTTGCACCATAGATGGTTTTGCCCGCCACGGGCACCATGGCAAGCAGCACCACGGTGAGAATGAACATGGGCCATGCAAGGCTGCGCCAATGCCGGTAGTCGAACACCATGGCAAGCAGCATGCCCCCGAGTCCCACACCACCCCAGAGAAGCTGCTTCTGATAGAAGGAGCTCATGGCAATGCCCTCTTCCGACATGAAGGCGCTGGCGGAATAGAGGTTGAGCACACCCACGCAGAACAGGATGAACGTCATGAGGACGAGTCCCCAGTTCATGTGGGTAAGCAAGCGTCTGTCTATGGCCATTATTCTCGCTCCTCGGCAAACACATGGTCGAAGACCTTTTTCACGATGGGGCCCGCTGCCGAGCCGCCGTGCCCGCCATGTTCGAGCATGCACACGACAACATAACGCTTGCCGTTCTTGCTGCCCCATGCGGCCATCCATGCGTGGTCACGCTCCCAGTATTCCATTTCCTCAAGCTTCTGGCGTTCGTTGTTGGCCTTCAGCTTCAGCTTCACCACCTGCGCCGTACCGGTTTTACCGCCGATGTCGGCACCGGGGGTGCGCAGGCGTTTTGCCGTACCACGGGGGTCTTCAACAGTTCTGCGCATGGCGTCCAGCAGGTAGAGACGCTGGGTTTCGTTCAAAGGAATATTTCTGCGCACCACAGGTTCGCTGTCTGCAAGCAGACTGGGCTGCATAAGTTTGCCGTCGTTCATGAGTGCGCCAAGGAAGCTGGCAACCTGAACAGGCGTAACCAGCGTAAAACCCTGCCCGATGGCGGCAATGACCGTTTCACCACGCTGCCACGGTTCGCCGAAGCGCTTGCGCTTCCATTCGCGCGAGGGAACAAGGCCGGAACGTTCGTGGGGCAGCCCCAGACCGGTCTGTTCACCAAAGCCGTTGGCCTTGGCAAACTCTTCCATCTTGTCCACGCCGATCCTGTTCAGCATTTCATAATAATATACGTCGCAGGATTCGATCAGAGAGCGGGCCATGTCCACCTTGCCGTGACCGTGCTTCTTCCAACAGCGGAACAGGGTCTTGCCCAGATAGAATTCGCCGTTGCAGAAAACGGTTTCGCGCGGGTCCACACCTTCCTTGAGCAGCAGACCGGCCATGAGGATCTTCCAGATCGAACCGGGAGGATACACAGACTGAATGACGCGGTTCTGCAGGGGGAAGTAGGGGTTATCGCGCAGTTCGCTCCACTGCTTGTTGGAAAGCCCGGCGGCAAAAGCGTTGTTGTCAAAGCTGGGCTGCGTCACCAGAGCAAGCAGCTTGCCCGTATCCGGGTCCATGACCACAAGGCCGCCGGCCTGATCTTCAAAGGCTTCCGAAGCAATGCGTTGCAGATCAAAATCGAGAGACAGCAAAATGGAATCGCCCGCCATGGGTTCCTGTACCATCTTGCGGTTAAGCTCACGGCCCATGACATCCACTTCCAGCTGCTGCAGGCCCTTGTTGCCGCGCAGCCTGTCCTCAAGCACGAGCTCAAGTCCCTGCTTGCCCACGGCATCACCCAGCGCAAGGTCGGAATTCTCTTCCAGTTCCTTTTCGTTGGCTTCTGCCACGTAGCCGAGCACGTGAGCAAAGAGCGGCCCCTGCAGATAGAAGCGCCTGGGCCGTATGACTATTTCCAGTCCCGGCCAGAGCATGCGGTTGGACTCGATCTGGGCGAGCAGATCAAAGGGCACGTCAGAAACAAGCACCAGCGGCTGGAAGGGTTTTACCCTCGGCTTGTCCTTGAAATACTTGGCCCAGAGGGTTTCTTCCGGAATACCGGTCCAGTGACTCACCTGTGCGATGGTAGAGGCGATGTCCTTGCAGTCTTCACGGACCAGCCCGAGAGCATAGGCCGGACGGTTTTCGGCGAGCAGCTCGCCCCCGCTTGCACGCAGCAGCCCGCGCGGAGCATCCACACGCTCCTGTCGCAGCCTGTTTTCACGGGCAAGGCGGGCAAACTCATCGCCCTTGTGAATCTGCAGAAACCAGAATCGGAGGAAAAAGACGAAGAACAGCAGGAGAACAAGCCCCTGCAGCAACAGCAACCCGAGTTTGGGCGGTTGGTAGCCTTCCGGATCAAGCTGCATTGACATTACGCAACTCTCTTTCACGCAGGCGGAACACCACGAACCACACCACGGGGATGATCACGGCATTAAGGCAGCCATCGCTCACCAGACGCGGCAGCAGAATGGCGACGTCCTGCAAATGCCGCATGGTAATGCCTATGGCCACATGCCCTGCCCCCATGGCTGCGGACAGGATGAGAATGAACACAATGTTCTCTGCCTCAAACAGGCTGCGGCCAAGATGGAAGAGAATGCAGGCCATTGCATACCACAGAAGACCGGGACCGAAAGCAAGCAAGCCGGCCCCTTCCTGTATCAGGGTAAACAACAGCACAAGCCAGATGGTCTGGGTCTTGTTTCCTTCCTGCATGGAACACAGCAGGCCGGGCAACAGAAAATCAACACCGGGCACCAGATACATGGCCCACACGCCACATATCGAATACACAGTCCACCAGACCAGCGAGCGGAAGAGTGATGGCTGAGAGCCCTGCATTATCGTCGCATCCTTTTCCGGGACACCACGGGTGAACCGCTACTGCTTTTCGGCATCGTCTTCCTGTGGCGTATCAAGGGACTGCTGGTCAAAGGCTTCCACATCACCTGTGTTGCCGATGAGCAGTACCTCTTCAAGATTGTCCAGATTGGCAAGGGGCTCAGCCATTACCTTCTGGAACAGGGATATGTCGGAGTATTCAATGGAAACAATGCGCGCAACAGGCAGCCCCTTGGGGAAGGCCCCTGCCTGCCCTGAAGTGACAAGCAGTTCGCCAACGCCAAGCGGTGCATTGAGCGCAACGTAACGCATCTCAAGCTGGCTTCTGGGTCCGAGGCCCACGACGATGCCGGGGGTTCTGTTATCCTGACTGACCACCGCAATGCGGCTGTTGGGGTCGGTCAGCAACAGAACGGACGAGGTGTATGGTCCCGCGCGGAAAACGCGGCCCACCACCCCCTCGTGTGTCACCACCGGGGTACGGACGCCAGCTCCCTTGAGATAGCCTTTATCCAGCAGGATTGATTCAAGCTCGGCCTGCACCCCCAGACGGTGCGCGATAACACGCGCACCGATCCGCTCCCAACCGGCGGGAGCGGAAACGGACAGCAGAGACCGCAGGCGGAGAACTTCCGCCTTGTCTTCATTTGCTTCGGCAAGGGAGAACATGGCCTCCTTGAGCTGCGCTTCAAGCTCATCATTGCGCTTGCGCACGCTCACGAGGTCTATGTAATGATCCCAGAACTCCACGACCTGATCCCTGACCCACTTGCCCGGCTTGAGCACCGCACCGGTAAATTCCAGTCCGGAGTGCGTGGCAAGCTTGTCCACATACCCGGTACGCAGGTTCCATGTGAACAGGGACAGGTACAGACACAGAGCCAGTACCAGCAAAATGAGAAGACGCTTTGAAAAGGAAGCGTTAATCGACCGCTACCTCCTTGAGAATATCCAGATTGTCCAGTGCCTTGCCGGTGCCGATAACAACGGTGGAGAGCGGGTCATCCACAACGGTGATGGGCAGCGAGGTTTCCTCGCGCAGCAACTGGTCCAATCCCTTCAGGAGTCCGCCGCCGCCGGTCAGCACGATACCCCTGTCCACGATGTCCGCAGCAAGTTCCGGAGGCGTCTGCTCCAGTGCAATGCGTACGGCCTGCACAATGGAATCCACCTGTTCGGAGATCGCCTTGCGCACTTCTTCGGAAGTAATGATGATGTTCTGGGGAATACCCGTCACAAGGTCGCGGCCCTTCACTTCCAGAGTTTCCTCGGGGTCCATGGGGTAGGCGGATGCGATCTTGATCTTGATTTCTTCTGCGGTGGATTCACCGATGAGCATGTTGTACTTGCGCTTCACGTGCGTCATGATGGCTTCATCCATCTTGTCGCCGCCCACGCGCACGGACTTGGAATACACCACGCCGGAGAGAGAGATGACTGCCACTTCCGTGGTGCCGCCGCCGATATCTACCACCATGTTGGAGGTAGGCTCCTGAATGGGCAGGTTGGCACCGATGGCTGCCGCCATGGGCTCTTCAATAAGATATACTTCACGTGCGCCCGCGCTCTGGGCAGATTCCTTTACCGCACGCTTTTCCACCTGCGTGATGCCGGTAGGCACACAGATGATGATTCGCGGATGCACAATACGGTTATTGTGCACCTTGCGGATAAAGTGGCGCAACATGGCTTCGGTTATTTCAAAGTCGGCGATAACCCCGTCTTTCATGGGCCGGATGGCCTGAATGTTACCGGGGGTACGGCCGAGCATGCGCTTGGCGTCATGTCCGACAGCAAGGACAACGGTGTTGCCTCGGGTATCCTTCTTCACCGCCACGACAGAGGGTTCACGCAGAACAATCCCCTGCCCCTTTACGTAGACGCAGGTGTTGGCGGTACCCAGGTCAATGGCCAGGTCGTTGGAAAACATCCCAAGAAAAAAATCCAGTATCTTTGCCATATTCTCTCGCTTGCTTCGTTCAAAAGGAATGGGTATCAGGACAGAGTACCATCACTCACCCCAGACACCCGAAATTGTAACCCAGTACCGGCATGAACAGATACCACCAATTGTCCGTCTACTTCCGACATCGTTTTCGCCAGCGGGTTCAAAAAGTTCCGCTCGATGCCGGTTTCACGTGCCCCAATCGGGACGGCTCGCTCTCCACCCGCGGGTGCATCTTCTGCAACCCGAGAGGGTCCGGTTCCGGAATGGGCCTGAAAGGCACAACCCTTCAGGACCAATGGGCTTTTTGGCGCGAGCGGTATAACCGCTCACTGGGCCCCGCGACCTTCATAGCCTATTTGCAATCATTTTCCAACACATATGGGCCCCTCGAAAAACTCGAAAAAACCCTCGCGGAAGTCGAAGCCTTACCTGATTTGGCAGGATTGTCCATAGGGACCAGACCCGACTGCGTGGACGAGGAACGACTCGACCTTATCGCACGCACCGCTGCTGCTCCCTCCATGCGCGAAGTATGGCTCGAACTGGGCCTGCAATCCGCGCTGGACAAAACCCTTGAACGCATCAACAGGGGGCACGACTTTGCCTGCTTCGAACGTGCCGTCCGAATGGCTCACGACCGCGGGCTGAAAACGTGCGTTCACGTCATCGCCGGTCTACCCGGCGAATCGACAGATGATTTTCTGCACACCATAGACAGGGTCAATGCCCTGCCCGTACAGGGAATCAAGTTCCACAGCCTCTATGTGGCCGAGCACACCCCGCTGGCCGATGAATGGCGGCAAGGCGGCTACACCCCATTGAGCGAGGAAGTCTATATTGATACCGTGGTGCGGGCCATTCCCCGTCTGCGTCCTGAAATTGTCATTCAGCGCCTGACAGGGGACCCTTCGGAAGGCGAACTGCTTGCTCCGGTCTGGCCATCGACCAAGACCGGCATTCTTGCCGCCATTGCCCACGGGCTGCAACAAGGCAACACGTGGCAGGGCAAGGCGCTGGACACCTCCGGCACCGGACGCGAACGCCCCCCGTTGTGGTTCACTTTGCGCCGCAACCTGCCGGTTGCACTGCACAAGGAATGGGAACGGGAGTATCGCGCCATTGCCCCGGAACTGGATTTCGACCTTACGGAGCCGCTCGCATGAAGACTGACACCATGACCACGGACAACATGCACGTAGAATCCATTTCAGCGGGGCGGCTACGCCTTACGCTGAATTGGGTCGGACAGCAACTGGCTGAGGCAGCAATTTCATGGAAAGATGAAAAGAGGCAGGACACACCTGAAAACGAGCTTACCGCTACCGGCACGGTTCTGCTGGCAAAGCTGAAGGAATATGTGGCGGGCCGCCCTGTCACGTGGCCGGACCTGCCCCTTGCCATGCAGCGGTGCACGCCCTTTACGCGGGAGGTGCTTACCCGGCTGATGTCCGTGCCCGCAGGCACCACCGTAACCTACGGCGAGCTTGCCGCCATGGCCGGACGCCCCGGCGCGGCACGCGGTGTGGGGCAGATAATGCGCCGCAACCACTGGCCGCTTATCGTTCCCTGCCACAGGGTCATAGGTTCCGGCGGAACCATGACAGGCTTTTCCGGTGCAGGGGGCATTCCCCTCAAGGAATACCTGCTGCATCTTGAAGGCTACATGTAAAAAAAGCCCGCAGTCTCACGACTGCGGGCTTTTTTTACATACGTTCCGAAAAACGCTAGGTATGCTTCTCAACCTAGGTATGCTTCTCTATGGTGGCAAAGGCACTATGGTTGTGGATGGATTCATAGCTCTCCACCTCCACGCGGAACCAGCTCACCTGCGGATGCGCTTCCAGCTTCTGCGCCACGCTGCGCACCACGTCTTCCACGAAAGTAGGGGTGGCAAAGGCGGCTTCGGTGACGAACTTCTCGTCCTCGCGCTTGAGCAGGGAATAGACAGGCGAAGAGGCAGAGGCCTCTGCAATCTCGATGAACTCCTCAATCCACGCAAATCCGCGCATGCGCACCTGCATGCGCACAAGGGCGCGCTGGCTGTGCGCACCTTCGTCGGATATGGCCTTGGAGCAGGGGCACACGGTCATGACCGGCACGTCCACTTCCAGCAGGAAGGAAGGCTTGTCGCCCTTCAGCTCGCCGGTAAGCTGGCACTTGTAGTTCATCAGGCCGCCGCGGCCGCTGGCCGGAGCCTTTTTGTTCAGGAAATAGGGAAAACGGAACTTCGCATACGCCTTGTGCGCATGCAGGCGATCCTTGATATCCAGCAGCAGCTTGCGCATGCTGTCGTAATCAAGCTCTTCCGCCCATCCTTCCAGCGCTTCCACAAAGCGGCTCATATGCGTGCCCTTGAACTCGGCAGGCAGGTCCACCCCTATATCCACGCGCGCCACGGTATGCTGCGCACCCCGTGCACGGTCGCGGATGACAATGGGCAGGCGCAGGTCGCGAACGCCCACGCGGTCAATAGCCATAGCCACCTGAGCGGGGCTCATCTGTACGTCTTCCATGAAATTAGACAAGGTCCTGTCCTGTTGTCGCCAAGCTGAGTTTGCCGTGCTTAACGCCCTTGGTGGAAACGAGCTTCTGGGCGAGGGTTCGCACTTCGTCGCCGTCTCCCTTGAGCAGCAGCACTTCAAGGCAGTTGTAATGATCCAGATGCACGTGCAGAGAGGTGATTATCACGTCATGATGATCGTGCTGAATCTCTACGAGCTTCTGGGAAAGATCGCTCTTGTGGTGATCGTACACCAGCGTGAGGGTTCCCGCGATGACACGGGTATCGTCCTTCCACTCCTCTTCCACCAACGTGTTGCGGATAAGGTCGCGGATGGCTTCCGAACGGGTCTGATAGCAGCGCTGTTCACACAGCTTGTCGAATTTCTCCAGCAGATCGGAGTCGAGTGACACACCGAATCGGATGGTCTGGCCCATAGAGTCTCCTGTAGAGTTACTCGTTATGAAAGGCGGTACTTCCTGAAGAGAACCTGCCCGGCACACAGCCGGGGTGCGCGCACTTTTCTACACGGTGACAACTTCACCGCAAAGATCGTAGCACAAAAAACTGCCACGCATCAACGGCGCAGCTCCCACAGGCTCACGGTGACCGCTGCGGGCTGCTCGTACAGGGCCTGCGTTTCTTCCATGGAAAGCCTGTGTGCCTTCCAGCCACGCCGGTCCAGCTGTTCGAGGAAAAACATGTACACATTTCTGTTCGGTTCCGCCACCCATGCCACGCCATCGGATGCCAGCGCATGCTCCAGAAACGCCAGCACCGGTTCCACAAAACGGCGCTCATACATGATGTCGCCGCCCCATACATATGCAAAAGCGTGCATGGCGACGGCAGGGTAGCGCCAGTCCATGACCGTCCACAGGGGCGAGGGAACATCGTTGATACGCGCGTTGCGTGCGGCAAACCGCAGTGCCTGCGGCTCGTAATCCATGGCAACCACATCGGCGCCCAGCCACGAACCTATCAGTGCCGTAAGACCAAGCCCGCACCCCATATCCAGACAGCGTTTGCCGGAAATATCGGCACGTCTGGCATACAGCCAGTCGGCAAGCACCATGCTGGAGGGCCACAGTTCGGTCCAGTATGGCAGGCGTTCGTCATCGCCAAACTCGTCATCGCCCATGGCCTCCCACAGCGATTCCAGATCGGCGGCCCTCTCAAGCCTCCAGTGCCTGCCGCACAACTGCAGATCTATCTGCGGGGTATATTCCTTGAGTCCGGTCATAGCACTCCTTGCGGCCTTGGGCCCATGCAGCAGAACGAAAAACGTTCATGGCAGCGCTGCGTCGGCTTAACTGTACCCATGCGATCATACCCATGCGACTGAGCAATGTAATAGACGCAACACGACAGAAAAACCGCCCCCGCGTGCGGTGCGACTGCATAGCGCACCTTGCGGGCGCAGTCCACCCCGCATGCAGCCCGCGCAGATTGCCAGTTGCAGGAAAGTAGGATACCTCTCGCACGCACCGGAAAAGAACGTTCCGCATTCCGGCAGGCGATGCACACAAGCGTAACCGCGCCTGATAACTCTGCCCTGTACAGGCCAATCTGTTGACAAGCCAGCCTGTTGCATTCAATCTGATAGGTATGATCCGTTTCATTCGCCCCTGCCTCGGCAAGGAACAGGAAAGACTATGACCACACCACTCTCGGGTCTGCACAGACAGGTATGGACTGCAATGCTCGCGGCGCTGATAGCCGTGGGTGCCATGGTGCAACTGCCCATCGGCCCGGTGCCGGTTACCCTGCAGACGCTGTTCATCGTTCTCGCCGGTCTCATTCTCGGTCCCGTGCGCGGGGCATCCGCCATGGCACTCTATATTCTTGCCGGCATCATCGGCCTGCCCGTGTTTGCGGGTGGCAAGGCAGGATTCGCCCACATGCTCGGCCCCACAGGGGGCTATCTTCTCGGCTATGTGGGCACGGCACTGCTTGCCGGATTCGGCTCATCAGAAGCGGATGCGCCCCCCAGCTTCATCAAGCCCCTGCTCTGGTCGCTGGCCGGACTGGTGTGCGTGTTTGCCGCAGGCCTCGCCCAGCTCATGGCAGTTCTCGACATTTCGTTTGAAAAGGCCGTTGCCATAGGCTTTGCCCCCTTCATCATCGGCGACCTGATCAAGGTCATTGCAGCCGTGTTCGCCTATCGTTACCTCCACAGCCGGAGACTGCTGCCGTCGTGATTGAACTGAACTCCGTCACTTTTTCATATCCGGGAGCCCAGTCACCTTCGCTCCGCGATATTGCTTTTGCAGTTCCGGAAGGAACCCTGCTCTGCCTGTGCGGCGTGAACGGCAGCGGCAAATCCACCCTGCTTTCCCTGCTGGCCGGACTGCACAGCCCCACCGGGGGCACGCTCTCCGTTGCGGGATTCACATCTCCCGGCAGAGAAGACAAGCTGCGCGGACTTTCCGCACTGGTGCTGCAGGATGCCGACCTGCAGATCATAGGCTCCACCGTTGCAGAAGACATGATGCTGGCCTTTCCGCACGGCCTTGCCGGTGCTGAGGAAACAGCCATGGACATGGCAGCGCGGTTCGGGCTTGCCGACCATTGGCATTCCCCCGTGCAGACCCTTTCGTACGGGCAAAAGCGCAAACTCTGTCTGGCAGTGGCCCTGCTCGGCTCCCCCGGCCTGCTCCTGCTGGACGAACCTTTCTCCGGGCTGGATTATCCCGCCATCCGTGAAATGCGCGCCATTCTCATGCGCAACAAAGAAAGCAAGCTCACCCAGATAATTTCCGTGCACGATCTGGAATCCGTCATCGACCTTGCCGACAGCATGGTTGTGCTGCACGCAGGCGAACAGGTGCGCCACGGCAAACCCGAAACGGTTCTGGACGGCATTGCCGCCTACGGCGTGCGCCCGCCATGTTCATGGCAGCGCGGCCGCGGCATAGTGCCCTGGGAATAAGCGACTCCCCCGCCACACCTTCAAAACACCATGGGATGCGCCATGCCCTTCCAACTGATAGATATGTCTGCGTGGAAGAGAAGGTCCTATTTCGAGCACTTTCTCAATACGGTTCCCTGCGGTTACAGCACGACAACTGATCTGGATATAACCTGCCTCGCCTCAGCCCTGAAGGCCGCAGGTTTCAAATCATACCCCGCGCTCATTCATGCCCTGTGCACCATAGTGAACAGGCATGCCCCCTTCCGCACGGCCTTTGGCCCCTCCGGTGAGCCGGGAATATGGGACGACATGCACCCGAGCTACACCATATTCAGCGCAAAGCATGAGACTTTTTCCAGCATCTGGACCGAATACCACGGCTGCTTCGCGGTGTTTCACGAGCGCTATCTCGATGACTGCACCCGTTTTGCCGACATACCGGAACTGTTGCCCAAGCCGGACATGCCGGAAAACACCTTCCCGATCTCAAGCCTGCCGTGGGTGCCCTTCACGGCCTTCAACCTGAACGTGCAGGCCACCTCTCCCTATCTGCTGCCCATATTCACCTTCGGCAAATTCAAAAAGGACGGGAAGACCATCACGGTTCCGCTTTCCTCACAAGTGCACCATGCCGTATGCGATGGCTACCATCTTGGGCAGTTCCTTCAGGACCTGCAAAAGCACCTGAACGAGCCGGAGCACTGGCTGTAATCCACACAAAAAAGCGCCCCGCAACCTTCCGGCTGCGGGGCGCTTCTCTTTGCATTACCGGTTGATTACCGATAGGCCGCCTCGAATATCTCCGTCACCACCCGCAGGTTCATCTGCGTGGGGGTCAGGTTATACAGGCCCCCCATGGTTTCCATGGAGTTGGCTGCAAGCGTACCCATCTCATCCCTGTGCACGCCGTAGTCGGAGAGCTTCAGGTCAGACAGACCCACATCGTGAATCAGCTTTTCCAGCGCGTTCACAAAGGCAAAAGGTTGGTCCTTGGCGGGCAGGCTTTCCACATCCACGCCCATGAAATAGGCAAGGTCCACCATACGGTCGGGCACATACCGGGTGAGGTAGTGGAAGTACGGCACAGAGATCATCACAAGCCCTGCACCGTGGGGAATATCCGGATGATGGGCGGAAAGCGCATGCTCCATGGAGTGATGCGAAATGCACGACGACAGCGATTCGCACACACCGGCCGCAGTGGACGCCCACGAGAGCATGGTGCGGGCTTCTATGTGGCTGCCGTCCTGCACCACCTGCGGCAGAAACGAGGTGATAAGGCTCACCGCCTGCTGCGCGAGCAAGTCGCTGGTGGGCTGGCGCGCATGGGAAAGGTAGGCTTCGACCGCATGGAAAAAGGCGTCCATGCCGGTCATGGCCGTTACGCGGGGCGGCACGGTCAGCGTCAGGCGCGGGTCGACAATGGAAAGCGCGGGATAGGTGGAATCGTTCCCCCAGCCGATCTTCTCCTTCGTCTGCTCGCGGGTGATGACTGTCCACGGGTCGGCCTCGGTGCCGGTTCCCGCAGTGGTGGGAATGGCCACAACGGGCAGCGCCGGTTTGGGCGGCACCTGCCGCCCGCCGGTTCCGCTGGGCATGTAGTCCCAGTAGTTGCCGGGGTTGTTGGCCATAAGCGCTATGGCCTTGGCCGAGTCAATGGCACTGCCGCCGCCAAGACCGATAATGAAATCGCACTGCTCTTCGCGGGCAAGGGCTGCACCTTCGGTAACGTGCTCAAGCACGGGGTTTGCCTGAATCTTGTCGAACACCACGGATTCCGCATCGTTCTGCGCAAGCAGGGTCTGCACAAGCTGCATGTAGCCGTGGGTGACCATGGACCCGCCCGCGCTTATGACGAGCAGGGCCTTCCTGCCGGGCAGGTAGGTAGTGGTTCCCAGCTCCTTGAGCTTGCCGGGGCCGAAAATGATGCGGGTGGGCATATGGAACAGAAAGTTGATCATGAAAGCATCTCCTTATGCTGAGCCGAGCGTACGACGGAGAACGGCAAAGGTGAATGATAGGCATGTGTAGCTCCGTTATTATCTCGGAGCCCGCCGAAAAAAGAAAAGGCGGTTCCCTGCACGGGAACCGCCCGATAGTCTGTTACGCCTGCAGGAAAGCCGTATACGCCTTGACCGTGGCGTAGAGGTCTGCCTTGCTTGCCAGTTCAAAGGGGCTGTGCATGGCAAGGATGGGCGGTCCGAAATCGATGATGTCCATGCCGTATGCCGCCAGATACATGGCAACGGTTCCGCCGCCGCCAAGGTCCACACGGCCAAGCTCGGCCATCTGCCATGGCACACCGGCCGTGTTCAGCACGCCGCGCAGCCAGCCCACGTATTCGGGGTGGGCGTCGTTGGCTTCGTACTTGCCGCGATGACCGGTGAACTTGCAGAAACAGGGGCCAAAACCGATGGTGGCCGAGTTGAGCTTTTCGTGCAGGTCCTGATAGTCCGGGTCCAGTGCACCGTGCACGTCTGCGGAAACGGCCTTGGTGTTCAGCATCACATCGCTGAATCGTGCAGAGGGAGCCCATGCCTGAATCAGGTCCTCAACGCAGTATTCGAAGAAACGGGACTTGGCACCTGTGGAGCCTTCGGAACCGATTTCTTCCTTGTCCCACAGCAGCACGGTCTGCGTGAATTCGGGAGTATCGCCGGACAGCAGAGATTCCAGCGCGGCGAAGCAGCAGATACGGTCGTCCTGACCATAGCCACCGATAAGGGCCTGATCCAGCCCCACAAAACGGGCGGGGCCTGCGGGAACGGCCTGCAGTTCTGCGGAGTACAGGTCTTCTTCGCGGATATCGTACTTGGCGTTCAGCAACTCCAGCACGCGGCGCTTGATTTTTTCCTTGGGCGCGTCCTTTGCTGCTTCCTTGGACGTATCTGCGGACTCCCCTTCTTCGCCATTCTTCACGTCAACGGGGCGATGGCCGAGGATGATGTTCATCTTCTCGGCTTCAAACGCTTCAGAAAGCACCTGCTTGGCCTGATTCTGGGCAAGGTGGGGCAGAAGGTCCGCAATGGCGAAAACGGGATCACCCGCATCTTCCCCAATGTTCACCTTCTTCACCTCGCCGTCCTGCCGCACGATCACACCGTGCAGCGCGAGCGGGCGGGAGAACCACTGGTGCTTGCGTATGCCGCCGTAATAATGCGTCTTGGCCTGTCCCACGCCGCATGCCTCATAGAGGGGGCGCTGCTTCAGGTCCACACGGGGCGTATCCGCATGCGCGCCGACAAGGCGCATACCCTGCGAAAGGGCACGGCGTCCCTTGCGGGCGATGAAAATGGTCTTGCCCTTGAACACCCGGTACACGAGATCATGTCCGAAATTGGTGGTGTAGCCTGCGCCGCGCAGACGCTCCACCACGTAATCGATGGTTTCGCGCTCTGTTTTGCAGGTGGAGAGAAAGTCCACATAGCGGTTCGCCAGTTCGTCCATGGCGGCAAGGCTGGCATCGTCGCCGTAGATTTCCCAGCAGCTTTTGGGGGCAAGTTCAAGGGTGTCGCTCATTATGCTGTCTCCTTCCGGCCCGATGGCCTGATGATCTGGTCGCCTGATCGCCTGACGGCCTAGTCGCCTAGTCGCCGAGTCATCTGGCGGCCTGGTCGCCTGCCGGAATATGGCTTGTTATCATAGTGTGGCCGGAGCGCGAAGCTCCGATAAAAATCGCTATTTATGCATTCCCTGCCGCAGGGCATCGCAGACCAGCGGAAATTCGGCATCCGTCAGCGTGCGCGGGTCAAGGCAGAAGGCATTATCCTCAAGCCGGCCCACCAGAGGCGGATTCGTATCCAGCAGGCGCTGCTTCAGCTCCGTTGCGGAACCCGCAACAGGCATGATGCGCACCAGCGTTGTGGGCAGATCGCGTTCGGGGAAAGAACCGCCCCCCACGCGCGAAGCGCCCTCATGCAGGGCAACGGTGCACAGTTCTCCCAGTTCGCGACGCACTCTGGCTGCCAGCTTTTTCGCCCGCAGCTTGAGTTCATCCGCAGAGGCCGTGATCATGGCCAGAGTGGGAATCTCGCGGCGGGCCTTTTCCGGGTCTGCGTACAAGCGCAGCGTCGCTTCCAGCGCGGCAAGGGTCATCTTGTCGATACGCAGAGCGCGGTTCATGGGGTTCTTCTTGATGCGGTCTATCCACGCCTTGCGGCCGACGATAATGCCCGCCTGCGGTCCGCCCAGCACCTTGTCGCCGGAGAAGGTGACAACATCCGGTCCCGCCGCCACCACCTGCTGCACGGTGGGCTCATCGCCCATGCCCATGCCGGTGAAATCGTGGAAGCTGCCGCTGCCGAGGTCTTCCAGTACGGGCAGACCACGCTGCTTGCCAAGCGCAACCATCTCTTCCAGCGTCACTTCCTTATGGAAGCCCACAATACGGTAGTTGGACGTATGCACGCGCAGCAAAGCGGCAGTTTCTTCGGTAATGGCATTTTCGTAGTCACGCAGGTGCGTGCGGTTGGTGGCTCCCACCTCGCGCAGACGCGCCCCGCTCTTTTCCATGACTTCGGGAATGCGGAAGCTGCCGCCGATTTCAACCAGCTGCCCGCGCGAAACAATGACCTCACGCCCCTTGCACAGGGTATCGAGCACCAGCATGACGGCGGCTGCGTTGTTGTTCACCACAAGCCCTGCCTCGGCTCCGGTCACCTGACAGAGGATACGCTCGACATGGCTGTAGCGGCTGCCGCGTTCGCCGGTATCAAGATCGAACTCAAGGTTGGAATAATGGGCGCAGGCTTCGCGCACCGCTTCCACCGCCGTATCGCACAGCAGGGAACGGCCAAGGTTGGTATGCACCACCACGCCCGTGCCGTTGAGAACCCGCCTGAAGTGAGGACGGGACTTGGCCCGCACATACGCGGCCATGCGCGGCAACAGCGATTCCAGCGCAAGCTGATCGGGACGTTCATACAGGCCGCCGCGAATCTCTTCACGGCAGACATCCAGAAACCCGTTCACATGATCACGCACAATGGCGCGGGGCACGCTGAACAGGGAATCTTCTCCCTTGGCTGCGGGCAGATTCGCAAGGGCGTCCAAGGCCCTGTCTACCGAAGGCAGTGCGCGGTATAGCTGAGACACGGTGCGGCTCCTTTGATTTCTCTTGATGTCT
>JBKEAK010000076.1:0-1897 GCA_047972125.1 Halodesulfovibrio sp. | reverse complement strand
CGGTCCGTCCTCAGGCGTGCCGAGTGCGGTAAGGGCATGTGCCATGCTGGCGTGGATGCGTTTATCGAAGAATATGGCATCCGCATCGGCAAGCAGACCGGTGATGACGGCCATGTTTGCCTGATATCCGCGGGGAAAGAACAGGCACTCGTCATAGCCGAAACGGGCGGCAAAGGCCGATTCCAGCAGTTCGGTTTCCGCAAGATGTCCCGTGACCAACCTCGATGACGAGGCTGAAGGAGCATGGGCCGCAAAGCAGTCCTGCACGGTGCGTTGCCATTGCGCGCAGGTGCCAAGTCCGAGGTAGTCGTTGGAACCGAAGTTCACATGAGAAATGCCGTTGAGCACGATATGTGCGCCATGGCGGGCATCTATGCGCGGCGGGTTGCGGTGCAGCCCCGCAGCACGCATGGATTCCAGCCGCAGGGCCAGCTTGCGGGAGAGGGCCGATGTAGTCATGGGCGTGCTCCGGTACAGATGGATATGGGTGGCGTTCCACCTGTCAGCGTGTGAAACAGAGCTTCGTAATGCGGGCGTAGCACCTGCTCAGGAAATTGTTCGGAATAGGGCAGGCTGGAAAGCAGCACTTCACCCTGTGCTATGACGGCACCGGGGCCGTTATCCGGGGTAAGCAGGCGGCAAACCACGGTGTATGATGCGCCGGAATCCGTTTCGCCTGTGCGGGTGGCCGTGCAGGCAATGGTGCCCGTGAGCAGTATGCCAAATTCTCCATTTTGCTTTTCAGTTTCAATAGGTTGAGGTGTGCTGCTTGATTCGGAAAGCTGCACGTCCCGCATGCCCAGCAGAAAGACATGGCGCTCAAAGCGGAGCGTAACCCGCAGATGCATGGCCGCGCACTGGGCCATGCATTCCAGCGCAAGATAGTCCGGCGCGGATTGCAGCGCGGTATACGTGGTCATGCTGCCGCCGGTTCCGCAGCTGTATCCGGTAATGCGGTCCAGCAGCACAAAGCGCGAAACGCCGCCCCGGACCACGAGTTCGGCTTGCGTTTCTGCGTGGCAATGTACCGTGCTCAATGCCGGAGTCGTCATCTATTGCCTCCTGCCGTCCGGCTGGCGCGCCGGTTCATTGTGGTTGCTCACGGAGTCTGACGGAACGCCCGAATGCAGCCTGACCAGCAGGGCGGCGTTTAGCCCGCCGAATCCGAAGTTCTGCAACAGCAGGATTTCAGGATGCTTTGTCTGTCCGGAATTGCCTGCCTGCCCTGCCTCCTCAGTTTGACCAGCAAACCTCAGTCGCGCCTCAGGCGAAACAAGGTTGCGTACAGGTGGCACCACGCCATGGGGGAGCGTTGCAAGGCAGAAGGCCAGTTCCAACGCGCCGCAGGCTGCTGCCCCGTGTCCAATCCATGACTTGGGAGCCAGAATGAGCGGGACGTTCGTATTCGGGGCTTCCGGCTCACTCACGGCAGATTCTCGTTTGTCCCCTGCTGCAATGTCCGGCGAGCAGGTGTCGAACACCCGCTCCAGTAATCGCCCGTCTGCCGCGACATTGAGCGGGGTGGACGTGCCGTGCGCGGATACCGCATCCACATCCTGCGGTGTCAGGTTTGCTTCCCGCAGGGCCGTGCGAACCGCCAGTTCGGCAAAGTGGCCGTCCGGTTCCGGTGCGGTCATGGCGTGGCCGTCCAGTGAGTTGCCGTAGCCGATCACTTCGGCAAGGATGCGCGCCCCGCGTTGCAGCGCATGGTCGCGTTCTTCCAGCAGGAACATGGCTCCGCCTTCCGCAGGCACAAAGCCGCAGCGCTGTGCATCAAAGGGGCGGCTTGCGGCTTCGGCAGGCAGGTCCGGATTGTCGCACAGGGCCGATGCCTTGCGGTAGCCCAGCAGGCCGCCGGAACTGAGGCGTGAATCTCCTCCGCCTGCCAACGCCATGT
>JBKEAK010000075.1:0-3356 GCA_047972125.1 Halodesulfovibrio sp. | reverse complement strand
TCCCGCACTGTGGTGCGAAGGCGGTCTCGTACCACGGCGGCCAGCATCCGGCGAATGGCCAGCGTTTTGCGATCCGTCACATTATCCAGATCTCTGTGATAGGCAATTTCTATGGCTTCCTGCCCCAGCCGCGTGGGGACCGTTATTGCCATATTCCGTGCTTTGGCGTCCGGAAAGACTGGAATATAGGCACCGTGTTGGAGAGAGGCTGTGGGCCACCGGACTTCAGGCGAACCGAAGAACCGGCCTGCAAGGGCGACAGCTGTTTCGGGGGTGAAATCACCTACCATGTTCAATACCGGAGAGCCGCCATTGCAGAGGGTTCGCAGTGCTTTGCGCATGTCTGCAAGGGGAATGCGGGCCGCTTCAGTGGCGGTGGCCGGTCGGTTCCTCAGGCTGTTACCAAAGAAGTGCAGGCGGCTATGATAGGGCAGAGCCTCCGGGAGGGTTTTCAGGCGTCCGGCATCTGCTATCGCAAGACTTTCAAGCAGTCTTTCTCGGTCATGTGCATCTATGGCCGGGTCTTTGTACTGTGTCCACATGGCACGCAGAATGCCTTCCATGTCTTCGGTTTCCCCGGCGCCGCTGATGACATAGGATTCTCTGTTCAGGGAAAAGTCGGCGTTGTAGCCGTGAAGATTCTGCAATCTGCGGGCTTGTTCAGCTGTCAGTTTGCCGAAGCCGGAAATACGGTCCGCTAAGACAGCAGCCGTGGCCTTCATGTAGCCGGAATCGCCCAGAGCATCGCTGCCATTTCCGATGTGCAGGCTGATAGACGTGCTACCCTGCATGAAGGGGGTGGGGAGCCTGCGCAGCACAAGGCCGTTTTCAAAACGTACTTCGTGCAGGGAAAGGTCGGTTCCCGGTACCGGAAGCGTGGTCCGGGATGCTATGTTGCCGTTCTGCTTCGGCTCGTCGGCATAGGGGAAGGGGCTTTTCTCTGCAGGCACGGGAGGAGTGACTTGCTGATTCTGTCCCAGCTCCCATGCAGCACGGATGAAGGCCCCGGCATCTCCGGGTATCTCTGCATTGCCGGTTACAGAAACAAGGTGGTTGCCGGAATTCCACATGGCCATGAAGGCCTCATGCAAGTTCTCCGGCGTGGCCTGCGAGAAGAAGCGGGAATACATGTCATAGGTCTGCTGCCATGACTGATACACTCGGTTGGCATTAAGACATGCTACTATGGTTTGCGCCACCTCATCGTTTTCCTGATTGGATGCCCGTTCCGCTTTCAGGTTGTACGCGCGCAACAGTTCGGCGCGGGCCGTTTCCACTTCTTCGGGCAGAAAGCCGTATTGCTCTGCGCGCATATACTCGCGCTGCAGCAGGGCTAGAGAATCCTGCCACTTGTCCGGTTCGCACAGGGCGATGAGGTTGGCTGAAGGGAACAGGTTGTAGCTGTCGGACCGCTGCATGAGCGCGTTGACGAATGGTGCCTTGCCTGTCGTTCGGATCTGCTGCAGACGGCGGGAGAGTATGGAGCTGACCATGGCGTCATACGCCATGCGGCGTTGGACATCCTCCGAATCCTCTTCCCATATGCGGGGTTTGACGGAGCCAATGCGGACCCAGGCTAGTTCCGTTTCATAGCGGTCGTAGTAGGGAATAACTCCGGACAGGTTCACATCGCCCCATGGTGTGGATTCGCGACGCTTTCCGTGGCTTTTGAGGTCGCTGAAGGCACCCTTCAGAGCCGTTTCCGCCACTGCGGGGTCCACATCGCCTACCACCACGAGCACCATGTTCTCCGGCTGGTACCACGCGTCATAAAAGGCACGTATGGTTTTTGCGGAAGCAGTGCGGATGATCTGTTCTTCGCCTATGGGATCGTTGAGAAAGCGGGTGCCATTGTAAATAACAGCACGCATGCGTCTGCTTGCCCGGTATTGAATGGAATCGCGTGCTGTCTTTTCAGCGAGAATCACACCGCGCTCTTTTTCAACCTCTTCGGGAAGAATGCACAGGCCGTCGGCCACGTCCCTGAGCACAAGCATGCCCTGATCCAGATTCTCTTTTCTGGAATTGGAGAGATTCAGCTTGTAGACTGTTTCCTGATGGGCTGTGTGCGCGTTGACATCACGGCCGAAGGCCATCCCGTTCCGCTGGAAAAAGGGAATGAGCTCGCCGGGGGGGAAGTGACGGCCGCCATTGAAGGCCATGTGTTCAAGAAAATGAGCCAGGCCGAGCTCTTCGTCAGATTCCATGAGAGAACCGGTCTGCACGTCCAGATAGATACTTACGCGCTTTTCCGGCTTGGCATTGCGTTCGATTATATAGCGCAGTCCGTTGTCCAGACGTCCGAACAAGGCTGTTTCATGCCGTGGTAGATCGCTTTTTTCGTGAGGCCAGAGACCATCAAGCCAGAAAGCCTCTTGCCGGGGTACTGGCTGTGTCTTTTGAGGTATGCAGCCGGCGATGATGAATAAGGCCATGAGTGCTGCGGCGTAACGTAATCGCATGGATACTCCCTTGGAAGCTGCTAATTGAAAACGATTGTCAATTTCATAACAAGGGGGTGTTTATATGAAGCCCTAAGAACAGTCAAGTATGCTCAAGGGATATAGGATGACGTATGGTGAGTAGTCACTTTGTGCTGTAACCTTTCCCTAAAATAGGACCAGCGAACGGTAAAGATTTCTGGCAAACTGCTCTCAAGGAGACGGCAATGCAGAAATCTCAATTCGCGGAAAGCCAGATTATTCGG
The DNA here is from genome assembly GCA_047972125.1 of Halodesulfovibrio sp. GTDB lineage: Bacteria > Desulfobacterota > Desulfovibrionia > Desulfovibrionales > Desulfovibrionaceae > Halodesulfovibrio. The sequence goes on along the minus strand of JBKEAK010000075.1, from coordinate 649 downwards.
ATTCTGAAGGAAGCAGAAGGCGGACGCACGGCTGCTGATGTTTGCCGAGGATGGGCTGAGGCGCATGGTGTGGAGCTTGAGTTCATCCAGCCGGGCAAGCCTATCCAGAACTCGTATGTGGAACGGTTTAGCAAGACGTATCGGACTGAGGTTCTGGCCTTTTACATGTTCAGCAGCCTCTTGGGGGTAAAGGAGATCACCGAGGACTGGCTGAAGCAGTACAACGAGGAAAGGCCCCATGAGTCCTTGGGCAACATTCCTCCGGCTGAGTATTTGGAAATCAATTCACCCCAGAATGTCTCTACCTTTGGGTGGCACTAACTTGGGGAGATTTACCGCTGGTGCTGAAGGGCGTGGATCTCAATAGTGTAAAAGAGCTCATGGGACATGCCGGTTTCAAGATGACCACTCGCCATAGCCACCTCGCCCCAGAGGGTCTGAGGCGGAAGGCTAAGGTGCTTGAAGGGAGCCTGGAGGAGGGAGCAGAGGTTAGGGAATGCGATGTTGCGGGTTGTGAAGGGGTAAGGGGATAAAAATGAATGGCGTGACAACAGTGGGGGCGACAAACATATATGTTTTTTTCATTCAGAACTACGGTCCAAGTGGGGTATGCGAAGGATCTGGACGTAGCTTTGATTGCCCTGAGGTA
>JBKEAK010000074.1:0-8006 GCA_047972125.1 Halodesulfovibrio sp. | reverse complement strand
GGCTGTGATTCGTGGTCACCGTCGCACCTCTGTGGGCGCGCGGCCCGGCAAGATCATTCAGTCGTTGAAGAGGGTGGAGTTCAACAACCCGCTCTTCTGCCTTGACGAGATCGACTAGATGAGCACGGACTTCCGCGGCGATCCCTCGGCAGCTCTGCTGGAAGTGCTGGACCCTGAACAGAACAATTCCTTCAACGATCACTACCTTGATCTGGATTACGATCTGTCTCAGGTGTTCTTCATCACCACGGCGAACAGCCTGCACTCCATTCCGCTGCCGCTGCAGGACCGCATGGAAATCATCCGTCTGCCCGGCTACCTGGAGACGGAAAAGCGCCGCATCGGACGCGAGTTCCTGCTGCCCAAGCAGGTTGGACAGCACGGTATCAAGGATACCAACGTGCAGCTTTCTGACAACGCTCTGGTGGACATTATCCGGCATTACACCCGTGAGGCCGGGGTGCGTAACCTTGAGCGCGAAATTGCTTCCATCTGCCGCAAGGTGGCCATGAAGATGGTGGAATCTGACGATCTGGAAAAGCTCGTCACTGTTTCCCGCCAGAACCTTGGCAACTTCCTCGGCGTGAAGAAGTTCCGCTACGGCGAGCGTGAAACCCAGCCGCAGGTGGGCGTAACCACCGGTCTTGCATGGACGGAACTGGGCGGCGAACTGCTGCTCGTGGAAACCGCCATCATGCCCGGCGGCGGCAAGGTTTCCATCACCGGTAAGCTCGGTGATGTGATGACGGAATCCGCCAAGGCCGCACTTTCCTACGTGCGTTCGCGTTCCGGCATGTTTGGCCTGAAGCCCGATTTCCATAAGGAAATCGACATCCACGTGCACGTGCCCGAAGGCGCAACGCCCAAGGATGGTCCTTCTGCCGGTATCACGCTGTGCACCTCCATGGTGTCCGCATTGCTGAGCATTCCCGTGCGAAACGATGTGGCCATGACCGGTGAGATCACGCTGCGTGGCCGCGTGCTGCCCATTGGCGGTCTGCGTGAAAAGCTGCTTGCAGCACATCGCGGGCTTATCACCACGGTGATCATCCCCAAGGATAACGAGAAGGATCTTAAGGAAGTTCCCGCCGATATCCTGAAGGGCCTGAAGATCATTCCCGTGGAGCATGTGGATGAAGTACTGCCCGTGGCCCTTATGGCCGAGCACGACAAGATCTACTGCAACGGCGAAGACTGCACCGTGCTGACCCGTTCGCTCCGTATGGACAGCATTGCCGAAGGGGAAGCGCACACCACGCCCCAATAGGGTTGGGTGTTTCCATGAATGTAAAGAGGCGGCCTTTGGGCCGCCTCTTTTTTGTTACGTTCAACTCTATAGTTGCTCTAAAAATCCTGTAGAATCACCTGCGCTGCACGGTCCGGTGCGCCGGGTTTTCCAAGCATGGTACGCAGTTGCGCAAGGTCTGCCCGCACCGTGCCAATGGCCTTGGGGTTGGTGAGCCATGTACGGGCGTGTTCCGCCAGCACGGCGCCGTCTGCCTTATCCTGCAACAGTTCCGGAAAAACTTCGCGGCCCATGATGAGGTTGGGCAGGGCCACATAGGGCACTTTCACCACCCGTTTGCCAATGGCGTAGGTCAGTTTCGACAGCTTGTATGCCACCAGCGTGGGCGTGCCTATGAGGGCGCTTTCCAGCGTTACGGTACCGGATGCGGCCATGAGCATTTCGCAGCCGCGCATGAAGGCATAGCGGTTCAGCGGGCTGTGGATGGTAAGCGGCACATCCGACTGCCACAGTTCGCGCAGGCGGCTTTGCTCTACCCCGGGGGCCTGTATGCAGTGAAATTCCAGATGCGGCATATCCTTTGCCAGAATGGTCGCTGCCCTGGAAAATTCCGGCATCAGCGGCTCAATCTCTTTCCTGCGGCTGCCGGGTAGCAGACCTATGCGGCCGGGAACGGGCTCTATGTGGTCTATGGTGGGCCAGTCCACCATGTCCACAAGGGGATTGCCCACATAATCCACAGTCATGCCGAACTGTTTGTAGAACTCGATCTCGAAGGGCAGAATGGAGATCATGCGGGTTATGTATTTGGCAATGAACTTGGCCCGTCCGGTTCTCCATGCCCAGAGTTTGGGCGAAATGTAGTAGTAGACGGGAATGCCCAGCGCGTGCGCATACTTTGCCACGCGGAAGTTGAATTCCGGCGCGTCGATGAGAATGACGGCGCGCGGCCTGCGCAGAGCCAGCTCCGCCTTGATGCGCTTCAGCATCTGAAAGATGCGGGGAATGTGCCCCAGCACTTCGGTGAAGCCCATGACGGAGAGGTCTTCCACCCGCAGTACGGCGTCCAGACCCAGATCTCGCATTTCCGGCCCGCCCATGCCGCAGAATTCAAGTTGCGGGGCCTTGCGGAGCAGGGCGGCCATGAGCTTGCCACCGTGCATGTCGCCGGACATCTCTCCGGCGTTTATCCATATGGTGCCTGATTTCGTCATTATCGCAGTATTCCGTTCGGCCGATACTGTGTCCGGCGATGCTCTTGGTGATTCTCTTGCCGATGCTTTTGCCGATACTTTTGGTAGTTAGCTCGGCAATGCATGAGCAGATTCGTTGGAGGCCGGGGCGATAGCGCGCCAGCCTGTCCGGTTTTGTACGCTACTTTTCAGGTTCCGCTGCAACCGTTACGGGAGCGGTATCAAGCCCGCGACGCTTGCGGTAGCTGTCGAAAATGCGCATGAAAACGGCCACGAACACCAGCGAGAAGATGAGTCTGCCCCACAGGGTGGCGCTGACATGCGCGCCTATCAGCATCATCAGAAGGGTGTCTTCGATGAGTGCGTGCGAGAGGCCCATGAGTGTGAGAGAGGCAAACACGTCGCGCTGCGAAACGCGGCCCGACTGCACCTCGTGAATGATCAGTCCGCCACCGTAGGTTATGCCCATGGTGAGGCCGAGCACCGTAATGGTTGCCGCGTTGCGGCCAATGCCCATGAAGCGCAGAAAGGGCGTGAGCAGGTTGTTTATGCCCTCGGTGATGCGGAAGGCATCCAGCAGGCGCATGAGCAGCATGAGACCGAGTATGATGATGAAAATATAGAGCAGGTTGCGTGCCTGACCCAGCGCCCAGATGAGGAGGTCGGGCGATGCTTGTTCCGGTTGCCACATGATGGAGCTCGGTTCCTGCAGCAGGCCGAATCCGGAATAGATGAGGTGCAGGATGATGCCAAGCATCATGGCGGCTCCCATGCGGAAGATGACCTGACTGGTCAGGCTCACGCCGCACCGCTGGGCAATCTTGCACTCCACGGGCAGCCCATGCGCCACCAGAATCATGGCGGAAAGCACGGATACCTGAGCCACGGAAAGCGGGTCCATGGTCGGCAGCATGGCCACGTAGACAATGATGCCGCTGTAGATGTTCACCACAATGGCGGTGGCCCACACCAGACCCATTTCACCGGGCAGGCCCACCAGCCCCATGAAGGGCTCAAGGGGCAGGGCGAGGTACTTCACCAGATCGAATTCACTGAGAATCTTCACGGCGATGATGATGGGAACCATCACTTTGAAGAGGATGAGGCTGGCATTGACGGCATTACGGAAGATTTCTGCAGCCGCCTTGGTGATGGATGCGATGGGGGAGGTGGTTGTCATGCGCGTTACCGGTTGTGCTGGGGGGTATTCTGGATGAGTTCGGTGTTCCAGAGATCGTGGAAGATGTAGTCGCGTAGGGCCTGAATCCATGGTCGGGGAGTAATTCCCGTTGTTTCCGTGAAGCGCGAGGTGTCCAGCACGGAATAGGCCGGACGGCATGCCTTCTGCGGATACTCGTTCGAGGGAATGGCGTGCACAACGCAGGGCAGTTCTGCCAGCGCGGCGGCTTCGGCTGCCAGTTCGCACCAGCTTGCCTGACCTGCGTTGACGAGATGATACAGGCCGCTTGTTTCATGCTTTGCCAGTTGCAGGCACATGCCCGCCAGATCAACCGTGTAGGTGGGCGAGCCCACCTGATCGTGCACCACGTTGAGCGAACTGCGCTCGCGGCACAGGCCCAGAATGGTCTGCACGAAATTCTTTTTGCCCGGTCCGAAGAGCCATGCCGTGCGGGCGATGATGGCCCTGTCGGGAATGCGCTCCAGCAACGCTCTTTCGCCTTCGAGCTTGGTGCTGCCGTAAACGGACTGCGGATCGGGGGGGTCTTCCACCGTGTAGGGAATGCCCTGTTTGCCGTTGAAAACAAAATCCGTGCTTATGTGCAGGCAGCGGGCAGGACGGGTGCGCAGCACCTGCCCCAGATTGGCGGGCAGGCCTCTGTTTACGCGGCGTGCCTGTTCGGGTTCGTCCTCTGCCTTGTCCACCTGCGTATAGGCCACGGTGTTGAAAACCATGTCCGGTTCGCAGGCGTCCATGTATGCGGCAAGGGCATCTTCACTGAACAGGTCCACGTCTTCGCGGCCGGGGGCATGCACTGTCCATCCGGCATCGCGCAGGGTCTGGGCAAGCGTGCGGCCGAGCAGGCCGGTCTTGCCGCCAAGGACAACGGCTCTCCGCGCGGGGGCGGAAGAAACGGAACTCTGGTCCATTACCGTTCACCATACCATTTCTGCATGAACTCGCGATATGCGCCCGATTCCACACTTTCCAGCCACTCGCCGTTGGCCTGATACCATGCGATGGTTTCAGCAATCCCGCGTTCAAAGGTGTATGCGGGTTCGTATCCCAGCTCTTTCTGCGCGAGCGAATAATCCATGGCGTACCGGCGGTCGTGGCCGGGACGGTCCTTCACATAGGAGATAAGGCTTTCCGGCTTGTCCAGCAGGGAAAGGATGGTACGCACCACTTCCATGTTGGTCCGTTCCGCGTTGCCGCCGAAGTTGTAGGCCTTGCCGGGAACGCCCTTCAGCAGGGTCAGGTGCACACCGTGGCAGTGGTCGTCCACATGAATCCAGTCACGTATGTTGCTGCCGTCTCCATATACAGGGAGCGGAGAATTGCTGCTCGCCAGCTTGAACATGAGCGGAATGAGCTTTTCCGGGAACTGGTAGGGGCCGTAGTTGTTGGAACAGCGGGTGATGCAGACGGGATAGCCGTATGTGCGGTAAAAGGCATAGGCAAGCATGTCTGCCGCAGCCTTGGATGCGGAGTAGGGGCTGCTCGGCTTGAGCGGCGTCTGCTCGGTGAAGCGCGGGTCGGCAGGGCCGAGGTCGCCGTATACTTCGTCCGTGGAAACGTGCACAAAGCGCTCAATGCCGAGCGCACGAGCCGTGGTCAGCAGATTCTGCGTGCCAAGCACGTTGGTGGTGACAAAGGGGGCGGGGTCGTTGATGGAGCGGTCCACGTGGGTTTCCGCCGCAAAGTTGACCACGGCCTCAATGCTGTGCTCTTCGATGATGCGGCGCACAGCAGCGGGATCGGCTATGTCCGCCTTTTCAAAGAAATAGCGGGTGCCACCGTGCTGGTCTTCGATATTCTTGAGATTGAGCGGGTTCCCGGCATAGGTGAGCTTGTCCAGGTTCACCACGACAACGGAATCGTCGTTACGGAACAGGTACTGTATGTAGTTGGAACCGATGAAGCCGCAGCCGCCCGTTACAAGAAGTCGCATACGGTATCCTTATGGAAATGATTGTTGATCTTTCTCTTGTACTCTTTGGGCGTTGCGCGGTCAAATGCCATGCATGCCCCGGAATCCGTTATAGCCGGCTTTCAGCCTGCTTTGGTATGCCAGTATAGCAGTTTTGACCGGGAACTGAAGACGTCCATGCTGTGCATGCACGAATTGCAGGCGCAGCTTGCCAATGCCCCGCCATTATCGTATTTTTTCCGACTTGATGAAATATTGAACCGGCAGATTGCCGGCTGCCAGCAACCCGTACGCATGGGACCTTCATGAAACGCGGAATTCTTCTTGTCGCCTTCGGCGCGAACAGCAAGCAGGCCAACGACACCCTCTCCCTTGTGGATGACAGGGTGCGTTCTGCGTTTCCCGGAGTGAACGTGCGCTGGGCCTTTACGTCCGAACTCATCCGCGACCGTCTTGCGGAGCAGCGGGTGAAGACGGATTCCGTGCGCAAGGCGCTGGAAAAGATGGGGTTTGAAAAATACTCCCACGTGGCCGTGCAGTCGTTGCACATCATTCCCGGTGCCGAATATGAGGACCTGCTGGCCGACGGCGAGCAGATGCGCACGCAAAAACGCCTGCAGGGCGTGGTGGTGGGCAGCCCGTTGCTGCATACGGATGACGATGTGCAGCGTGCGGCAGAAGCCATGCTGCGTCATCGTCCTGCCCTGCGTCAGGAGGGCGATGCCGTGGTGTTCATGGGACACGGCACGTGGCATTCCGGCGATTCGCGGTACGAAGACCTGTCCCGCGTCGTGCGGGCCAGAGATGAGGGCGTTTTCATCGGTACCATGGACGGCAATCACACCATTGAGGATATCCTTCCTGCGCTGAAGGCCGGAGCATTCAGGCGCGTGTGGCTGTTGCCGCTGCTCTCGGTTGTCGGCCGCCATGCCCGCAAGGACATGGCCGGAGAGGGGCCGGACTCATGGAAATCGCACATAGAGGCCGCAGGGTTTGAATGTCTCCCCGTGCTTGTGGGGGTGGCGGAGTATCCGGGCTTTGTGGATATATGGATACGGCATCTGGGCGAGGCGCTGCAGATGTTCGAATCTGAATGAACTGCAACTCTTGCTGATAATAAGAACAAAACGCCCCCGAAAGGGGGCGTTCTTTGTTTTGCTGTGCGCAGTCCGGCTAAGCGCGGTCCCGTATCTTGATGACCACGATAAGCGGGGTGATCGTGGCAGCCAGCCCCATTATGGCAATGGCCAGCGGCTTGGATTCCCAGTTGAAGGAGATGGTCTCCATGGCAATGGCGCCGCAGATGAAGAAGAAAAAGGTGAGCAGCGAAGAAGCCGTGCCGGCATCCTTCTGCACCTGTTCAAGAATCATGTGGTTGCTGATGGGGCGGCTCATGCCGAGGAACATGGAATAGGCGAACATGGGCAGGGCAAAGAGCACCGGGGTGTCGCCGCCAAGATAGAGCATGGCGGCTGCAGAACAGATCATGCCCGTTACGGAAACGAGCAGGATAGTGCGCGAGGCAATGCCCACGCACAGGCGTGAGCACAGGAATGAACCGATCATCAGCGCAAAGGCGTTAAAGGCGAAATAAAGGCCGTAAGTCTGCTCCGTCATACCGAAGCCGGTGATGAAAATATCTGCCGACGACGCAATGTAGGCAAAAAAGGGAAAGCCGAGCATGGAAAACGAAATGGCATAACCAAGATAGGCCTTGTTGCGGAGCAGGTCGCGGTAGCGGCCCACTGCAGCGGAAAAACCGCCGTTGCCTTTTTCCTGAAGAGGCTCGGTCAGGTGAAACGCGCCATACAGTGCCGTGAGGGACAATATGGCCTGCGAGAGAAAAATGCCGCGCCACGAAACATGGCTCAGCATGAACGCACCAATGGTGGGAGCCACCATGGGGCAGAGCGGTACGATAACGCCAAGATAGGCCAGCAGCTTTTTGCGACCCTCGCCGTCATACAGGTCTTTGGCCAGAGCCAGCGACATGGCGGATGCAGCAGCTGCACCCATGGCCTGCACCATGCGGGAAAATACGAGCATGGTGATGGATGTGGAAGAGGCGCAAAGCAGGCACCCGACTACATAAAGGCTGATGCCCCAGAGCAGGATGGGGCGTCTGCCGTATCGGTCGGAAAGCGGCCCGTGCACGAGCAGACAGGCGCTGAAGCTTATGAAGAACACCACAAGCGAAAGGTTGGTTTGTGCAAGGGATATCTGCCACTTCTCACACAGGGTGGGAATGGCGGGCAGATACATGTCTGTGGACAGGGCAGGGAATGCCGACAACAGCAGAATGAGAACAAAATTGGGCATACAGGAAAAGACTCGTTGCAGGGGGTTGAGATGGGCAGGGCGAGGATACGGTTCATCGCTTGAACAATCGATATAGACGGGCGCTGCAACCGTCAACAGTAAAACACCGTGTAACGTAAACGTAGTGAAGGTTGGTGG
>JBKEAK010000073.1:0-23177 GCA_047972125.1 Halodesulfovibrio sp. | reverse complement strand
TTCACGCCGAGAACTACAAGCGTCAGGCAATTCCGGAAACTCTGCCGTCGGAACTGGCCCCGTGGTATGTGCGAAAATCCTTTTATATAGCAAAACGCAGTACGGACATGGCCCCTCTGTCATCATCCGACCTGCCGTTGAGGCTCCTCAAAGGCTTCAAGCAGCTATCCAAAATGTACCGCTTTCTTGTAGCAATTGAAGACTCAAAACAGGAACTGCAACGGCTAAATCCCGCCTTTGCATACGATCCAGATGCATTCGACAGATAATCATGCGACTATAATATATAGCACAAATTGGGGAAAGTTCCTCAGAGAACGATCCTCCAACTGTAAACAACCGCTCTCTGCGCCCTTTCACGCAAAGGCGTAACAGAGAGCGATTATTATTTTGATAGAGCCCCCTTTCAGCATCCCGTACCGCGATGCTTCAAGTGACAACGCTCCCATCACAATATGTAAATATGTATGACGTAACCATACAAAACTCATTGAATAACACCGTTACCATTGATAATATCCCGCAAGTTTTAGTCCATAAGATATGATCCGCGACATACCTAAGAGCATGTGTTCTTCGAAGATCGCAAAAGCGGCCCGGCGAGCATTGCAAAACTGCAACTGGCATCAACAATAAAACAGTTTTTTCAACAACTTTCTGCTCGCCCTCTGAATTATTTCATGCTCCAATCTTGAATTGCACCTGGCCACAATTTCCGGCTCTGAAACAGGCTTACCGAAGGGACCATGGAGAAAGTGAACATGCAGACTGCGCCTCACAGTCCGGAACAAACAGGACAAAAGCAACGACTTGCATTTCTGGACAGCCTGCGCGCGCTGGGCATACTCCTTGTTGTGGGAATTCATGCACAGGGATACTGCCTGCCGCTACCCGAGCTGCAACAAAAGATTGTCTTCTTCATCGTCCACACTGCGGCTGTTCCCATCTTCTACCTTGTCGACGGCTACCTGATCGGAGCACGCATTCCCACAGGACACATGCACTACGCCCCCTTCATGAAACAGAGCAGCTATCGCCTGCTCATACCGTGGCTTGCCTTCACTGTTTTTTACACGGTGGCACGATATCTGGGAGAAACAGCCGGGATACTCACGCCCCCTCAGATAATCGGGCAACCGGCGGCTGATGTGCTCATCTCGGCATACAGTTCGGTTTTTGCGCCGCAGCTCTATTTTCTGGTCTCACTGTTCCTTCTCCGTGCCCTCTACCCACTCACCAAACATGTCATCCTTGACCAGCCTCTCATCCTTTCCTGTGCAACGTTGATTCTGGGATGCATTGCCCTCTACGCCTATGGGCCACGCAACATATTCCCCTTCTCACTCCTTGCGCCCCTGCCCGGTCAGGAACCCATAATTCATGCGCTTCTGGGACTTCCCTCCCACGCCTGCGGCATGCTGCTTTACCGGGTAAAGGACAAAATTTCGCTACCGGTTGTGGCTATAATCTCGGCGGCCATATTCGCTGCCGCCACCACGCTTAAATTCGGCTATCAAATCGACGCACAGCGCGTTGCCCAATATTCTCTTCTGCTCGTGCTTTTTGCCTGTTTTTCCGCATTGGCAATCAACCAGCGCTGGATGCTGTGGCTGGGTAAAAACACCATGGGCATATATCTGCTCCACACCCCCATTCTGCTGAAGGTGCTTTCACTGGTCATCAATCGCGTAGTCACAATCCCCCTGCTTTCCTTCTTCCTGATCGGAGCCGGGGCGGTTGCCGCCTCTGCCCTAGGCATATGGGTTCTGCGGCACATCCCCGGAGGCAGGATACTGCTGGGCGAGAAATAACCTCATTCCTCCTGCCTGCATGAATCACCATTCTTTTTCTCTCTAAATTTAACATTTTTGCTAATTTCAACAACTAGCCCGACACCCACCAAGCGGAATTGTGTCAATTCCGTCAATTTTGGCTATGCGTTTTGCAGAACACACAACGCCATAGCCAATCCTGCACACCCCGCCTTGTATCCCATATAGTCCACGATATCAGTCTGATAGCAAATCATCGGGAAAGCAGCCCCACCCCCTTGCGACCACAGCCTCGCGTTCTTCACACATGCATTTATTGGCTGAAATAATTGAATTTCACCATCCACCCTCGCTTGCCCATCTCCATAATTTCCCCCATCACATTTGCACGATTGCCATATTGTCAATTTTAGCAAAAGTATGCAAACAACCAACTTGCCACCTAATTTTAATGGCAAACGCAAGATATACGCAAAAACTATCGTTTTCCACGACAACTGCGGCAATATGCGGATTACGCATTCTTCACAGCAGCAATCGGGGCAAACGCATTTACGAACAAAGAGAGGGACACACCATGTTTGAGGCACCATATCTTCTTTTCCTCGGCGATGCCCCCGACGGCCTTGCAGCCAAGATGGCACAGGGCATTCACGACTGGAGACCTGAAGCTTCCGTAGGCCAGTTCCGCATGGAAGGCTGCAAGGCAGACCTTGGAATTGCAAATTTGTCAATCAAGGAAGCCGTAGCTGCCGGCGCCAAGACACTGGTGATCGGCGTGGTGAACCGTGGCGGCATCATCTCCCAGAGCTGGAAATCCGTTCTGATCGAAGCTCTGGAAGCGGGCATGGACATCGCATCCGGCCTGCACAACCTGCTGCGCAACGAGCCCGACCTGGTGGAAGCCGCAGCCAAGCATGGCCGCAGCCTGTTTGATGTGCGCATTCCCACCGTGCAGTACCCCATTGCCAACGGTAAGAAGCGCACCGGCAAGCGCTGCCTCGCCGTGGGCACCGACTGCTCCGTGGGCAAGATGTACACCGCCCTTGCCATGCACCGAGAAATGCAGGAACGCGGCATGAAGGCCACCTTCCGCGCTACGGGACAGACCGGCATCATGATCGAAGGAAACGGCGTGCCGCTGGATGCCGTGGTTGCCGACTTCATGGCCGGTGCCGTGGAGTGGCTCACGCCTGACAACGAAGCCCAGCACTGGGACCTGATCGAAGGACAGGGCAGCCTGTTCCACGCATCTTACTCCGGCGTGACCATGGCCCTTGTGCATGGCGGCCAGCCCGATGCGCTGGTGCTCTGCCACGAACCTACCCGCCCGCATATGCGCGGCCTGCCCGACTACAAGCAGCCTTCGCTGGAAGACCTGCGTGATGTGGCACTGCGTCTTGCGCAGGTAGTCAACCCTGCGTGCAAGGTGGTAGGGGTTTCCGTGAACACGCAGCATCTGCCCGAGGCAGAAGCCTTCAAGTATCTTGAAGAAGTGGAAGCCGCCATGGGCATTCCCGCAATTGACCCCTTCCGTCAGGGCGCAGGCCGCCTTGTTGAGGCATTAGCATGCATCTAGAAACCTACAGGGACGTTTTCCGGCTGGCCAAGGCATTCACCATTTCGCGCGGTTCCCGCACGGAAGCAGTGGTGGTGCGCGTGGAAATCACTGACAACGGCATGACGGGGCGCGGAGAATGCGTTCCCTACGCACGCTACGGGGAAACAGTGGAGAGCGTGACGGAGCAGATTCGTTCACTCTCCATGCCCATAAGCCGGGAACAATTGCAGACCGCCCTGCCCGCAGGTGCGGCACGGAATGCCGTGGACTGCGCCCTGTGGGATCTTGAAGCCAAACTCTCGGGCAAACGCGCATGGCAGCTGGCCGGGCTTGCTGCCCCCCAGCCGGAAACCACCGCGTTTACCCTGTCTCTGGATACGCCCGACAACATGCGGGAAGAAGCCGCAGCAAACGCCCACCGCCCTCTGCTGAAGATCAAGCTGGGTGGCGAAGGCGATATAGCGCGCATAGAAGCTGTGCGCGCCGGTGCGCCGGAAGCCCGCATCATCGTGGATGCCAACGAAGGTTGGACTCCCGAAATATACAATGAAATGTCCCCGGTGCTGCTCCGGCTTGGCGTGGAGATGGTGGAACAGCCCCTGCCCGCAGCCAGCGACGATGCCCTGCTCGGGCTGGAACGCATTCTGCCCGTCTGCGCTGATGAGTCCTGCCACGACCGTGCATCGCTTCCCAAGCTTGCAGGTAAGTATGACATCATCAACATCAAGCTCGACAAAACCGGCGGCCTGACCGAGGCACTGGAACTGAAGAAGGCGGCGATCGAAGCCGGTTACGGCGTCATGGTCGGCTGCATGGTCGGCTCTTCGCTGGCCATGGCTCCCGCCGTGCTCGTGGCCCAGCATGCCGCAGTGGTTGATCTGGATGGCCCTCTGCTGCTGGCCGAAGACCGCAGCACTCCCATAGATTATGATGCCGGAAAGATATGTTCCCCGGCACCGGAACTCTGGGGCTGATACCCCCGGCATTCCGTTCAGGCGGAATGAGCATGAGAAAGGAAACGAACATGAGTCGTATAGTATATGTGAATGGCGCGTATGTGCCGGAAGAAGAAGCCACCGTTTCCGTCTTTGACCGCGGCTTTCTGTTTGCGGATGCAGTATATGAAGTAACGGCCGTGCTGGATGGCAAGATCGTGGATTATCCCGGCCATGTGGCCCGCCTTGAGCGCTCGCTTGGCGAACTGCAGATGGGCATGCCCTTCTCGAGCGACGATCTGCTGGAAGTGCACCGCGAACTGGTCAGACGCAACAGCATGGACGAAGGCGCCATCTACCTGCAGGTTACGCGCGGCGCAGCCGATCGCGATTTCGCGTTCCCCAAGCATGCCGAGCAGACCGTTGTGCTCTTCACGCAGGCCAAGCCCCTGACCGGTGCCAAGAAAGGTATTCGCGTCATCTCCCTGCCCGATATGCGCTGGGGCCGCCGCGACATCAAGACCGTGCAGCTGCTTGCCCCTTCCATGGCCAAAATGGCCGCCAAGGCAGAAGGCAAGGATGACGCATGGCTGGTGCAGAACGGATTCGTGACTGAAGGCACCTCGAACAATGCCTACATCGTCACCAAGGAAGGAAAGATCGTCACCCGCAATCTCTCTTCCTCCATCCTGCACGGCATTACCCGCGCCGCAGTGCTCAAGCTCGCCGCTGAACGCGGCATGGAAGTGGAAGAACGCCCCTTCACCATCGAAGAAGCACAGCAGGCAGCAGAAGCCTTTGTGACCGCAGCCACCACCTTTGTCTGCCCCGTCATCGAAATCGACGGCGTGGCAATCTCCGGCGGCAAGCCCGGTCCTGTGGCTGAACGGCTCAACGAACTCTACATTGAAACAGGCCGCAAAAGCGCGCTGTAGATAGCAACACCACAACCCATTCCGCTTGCACCCGCCGGAGAGCTTTCTCCGGCGGGTGCCTTGCTTTTCAGATTCAGGCCCTGCGCACGTCAACGGTGTTGTCGTTCAGGGTGGTTGCCTCACCGATGTCGGAAAGACGCTCGTGGTGCAGCGTATTGACCAGATTGCCATTGACGGACTGCCTGCGGGCAAACACCCCGGCAGCGGCCACCGCACCCTGTGCAACCAGCGCGCTCACCAGCACGGAGAAGGTGACCTCGCCAAGTTCATTGAATGCAACAACGGCATCACCATCCGCAATGCCACGGACTTCTGCGTCGGCAGGATGCATGACCAGCGTCATGTCGCCTCGCCGCTCCACCAGATCATCCCGTTCAAGGAATATGGAATTGAGTGTTTCCGAACTGGGAACAGCGATGAGCCGAAGGGAGTGCGAACCGCCATGACTCTTCTGATAACAGGGTACCGGGAACTTCTGCGCTGCATTCACAATCATCAGCTTACCGGAAGGTGTCTTCCAATCGTCGTGCACGGCAAAGGGCGTGGAAGCCTGCCCGCCGCTGCGCAGCGTATTCCATTCCTCGTCCGTGAGGCCGGACAAGCCCTGCATCGGATGGTCCAGCAATTCGTTGAGCAGTTCCTCTTCGGTCCTGTCAAAGTGGCTGTCCTCGTACCCCATGGCCTTGGCGAGCAGGCAGAAGATATCCCAGTTGCTCTTGCTTTCTCCGGCAGGCGGCAGCAACCTGTAGGCCGTACCGAAAGAACAATAGCCGTACGAGCTGTAGCAATCTGCCTGTTCCACGGAGAAGGTGGCAGGCAGAATGATATCCGCATAGCGGGCGGTATCCGTCATGAACCGCTCGTGCACCACGGTAAACAGCTCTGGGTTGGTCAGCCCCTGCAAAATACCCTGCTGGTTGCACACTGAACCCACGGGATTGCAGGCATATACATGCAGGCAGCGGATAGGAACACCGCCATCTGTCCCGCCAAGGGCAGAGGCCAGCATGTTGATATTCACCTTGCGGGCGGCGTTGGTCCGCAGGTCGGGTCTGGTTATGCGGTTTGCATCCACATAGGGGCCGCCGCCCGGAGAACTACCGCACAGCCCGCCCCCCGCACGGCTCCAGGCCCCGGTAAAGGCTGAAAGAATGGTGATGAGCCGCACGGTCATGCCACCGTTGCCGTAACGGGAATTGCCGCTGCCAAGAATGATGGCAGGTGCGGCAGCCGCCCCGTATTCACGCGCAAGCTCCCTGATAACCTGCGCAGGCACGCCGGTTTCGGCCTCGGCCCACTCCGGGGTGCAGGCGGGCAGGGTTTGGGCGAATTCTTCGTACCCCTCTGCACCGGCACGCAAGAACGCTTCGTCAGCGAGTCCTTCGGCAACCAGCACGTGCATCATGGCCAGCGCCAGCGCGCCATCCGTGCCGGGACGCACCAGCACCACCTGATCGCAATAGGAAGCCATTTCAAGCGCGCATGATTCCACAAGCACCACGCGCTTGCCTGCACGCCGCGCCGCCGTTATCTGCGGCAGGCTCTGCAGGCGGGTGGCCTTCATGTTGCTGCCCCAGACGAGGAAGAAATCACTCTGCGACAGCTCCCTCGGGTCCAGACAGCCAGTTTTGCCCACCACGGCGGAATAGCCTGCGGACTTGGCCGAAGCGCACAGCGTCTTCACAAGGGAGCAGGCCCCCATCTTGTTGAACAGGGCATCGCCGCAGTTACGGTGGATAAGGCTCATCACGCCGGAGTAATAGAGTGGCAGTATGGATTCCGGCCCTGCCTCGGCAATGGCCCGCTTCCAGGTATCGGTAATTTCCCGAATGGCCTCGTCCCACGAAACAGGAACGAATTCGCCGCTGCCCTTGGCCCCGGTGCGTCTGAGCGGAGTAAGTATGCGGTCCGGAGAATGAATGGACTTTTCATAGCGCTGCATCTTCCGGCAGATGACGCCACGACAGACCGGGTCTGCAGGATCACCCTTGACCCTGACGACCTTGCTTGTATTGCGGGCATTGCCGCCGGAGCCTTCTTCAATATCGACCAGCAGCCCGCACGTGGTGGGACAGTCGTACGGGCAAATGGATTTGTATGTGTTCATGGCCACTCCTGTGCGCTATGCCTGAGGTTCACACTACTTGGGGTTACTGCGGGAATACCCGTGCACGCTGCCAATGGCAACAGTTACATGTCATCCTTGCACTCCCGCTCCGCCGGACAAAATGCCCCCCGAAAAACGGACCATGTTCTTTTGCCGGAAAGGGGGAGAAACACACCTCAACCTGTATGCATTTTCCTGCCCGCAAGGCCGCTTGCTGGCTGATTTTACCCCGCACGGGTAAAAATCACAGCCTTGCGGGCCACATGCGCATAAAACACTTGAATAGCCGGAAGCATCGTGGCAGAAGCCTTGTTACGTCATTACTGATTGAGGGCCATCCCATTGATGATCAAGCGTCCACGCTGTCTCGTCCACCTCAAGCTGCCCCAGCGCAAGCTTTCCGGTCGCACGCAAACCGTGCGCCGTTTCCTTGCGCCCGGCGAGCAGTCGGGCGAGCCCTATAGTACGCGCATTTCCTCCACGCTGCCCACAGTCTGATCTCCCCCTTCTCTCCTTCTGTCTGATCCGACTCCGTAGCGTGGCTTACGGTTGCGGTGCGCGCCCCTGCGCGTTGTGAACTGTCTGCCCCGGCAGTGGCCGGGTAATGGAACTTCGATGGCGAATACGGACTCCATTTTCGAACTGCGTGGTGTTACCAAATATTTTGAAGACACCTGTGCCCTTTCCGATATCAACCTGACCATCCGCAACGGTGAATTTCTCACCCTGCTCGGCCCTTCCGGCTGCGGCAAAACCACCATTCTGCGCCTGCTCTCCGGCTTCGAGACCCCTTCTTCGGGCGACGTGCTGCTGAACGGACAGGTGGTGAACGATGTGCCGCCGGAAAAGCGCAAGGTGAACACGGTGTTCCAGAACTACGCCCTGTTCCCGCATATGACCGTGCGCGACAACGTGGCCTTCGGGCTCAAGATGGCCGGTGTGGACAAGGGTGATATCGCCCAGCGGGTGCGCGAAGCGCTTGCCATGGCCCACATGGACCACCTTGCAGACCGCAGACCCGGCCAGCTTTCCGGCGGGCAGCAGCAGCGCGTGGCCATTGCGCGCGCCGTGGTGAACAATCCCCTTGTTCTGCTGCTCGACGAGCCTTTCAGCGCGCTCGACTTCAAGCTGCGCAAGGCCATGCAGCTGGAAATCAAGCAGCTGCAGCGCAAGCTCGGCATTACCTTCGTTTTCGTTACCCACGATCAGGAAGAGGCGTTTGCCATGTCCGACCGTGTGGTGGTGATGAACGAAGGGCAGATCGTGCAGATCGGCTCTCCCAAGGAGATTTACGAAGACCCTGCCAGCCTGTATGTTGCCCGCTTTGTGGGCGACATCAATATTCTTGATGCAACCATCCTCTCCTCTTCCGGCAACGGCATGTACGATGCCGAGGTGGAAGGGGTGCCCATGGCGCTGCACAGCAAGCGCGTCTTCCCCGACAACCGCGACGTGAAGGTGCTGCTGCGTCCCGAAGACCTGCGCGTGCACCGCGTGGCCGAAGGCATGCTCGACGAGCCCCACCTGCTGGGCCGCATAGCCCAGACGGTGTACAAGGGTGCCACCGTGGACCTGCACGTGCAGCTCGATGATGCCCACGGCGGCATAATGCTCATGGCCTCGGAATTCTTCAACGAAGACGACGAAGAAATCATCTACGACGCGGGCGAACGCGTTGCCGTGACCTGGGTTGACGGTTGGGAGGTTGTGCTGGATGCCGAAGATCACTAGCCGCTTTGCCAGAACCAGCATTCTCATCGTAGGGGCATGGCTCACGCTTTTCGTGCTTGCCCCGCAGCTCATGCTGTTCATTGCCACGTTCCTGCAGCGTGGCCAGCAGGATTTCATCACCACCACGTTCACGCTGGAAAACTACGCACGGCTGCTTGATCCGGTCTTCCTGTTCATATTCTGGGAATCGTTCCGGCTGGCCGGGGTCACCACGCTGGCCTGCCTGCTGCTGGGCTATCCCTTTGCCTACATCCTTGCCACCAGCCGCAAGGCGATGCGCCCGTGGCTTCTGCTGCTTGTCATCATCCCCTTCTGGACCAACTCGCTCATCCGCACCTATGCGATGATCATCATCCTGAAGTCCGGCGGGGTGCTCAGCAACCTGCTGCAGGCGCTGGGTCTGATCGATCAGCCCATTTCGCTGATGTACACGGACATCGCCATTTTCATCGGCTTTACCTACACCCTGCTGCCGTTCATGATTCTGCCGCTCTATGCGGCCATAGAAAAGCTGGATATGCGCCTGCTTGATGCCTCCAAGGACCTTGGGGCAACGGCGTTCCAGACCTTCCGCCACATCACGCTGCCGCTGACCATGCCCGGCATTGTGGCAGGCTGCATGCTGGTGTTTCTGCCCGCGCTCGGCATGTTCTACGTGCCGGAAATTCTGGGTGGCTCGCGCTACATGCTGCTTGGCAACTACATCACCAACCAGTTCCTCGTGGCCCGCGACTGGCCCCTTGGCGCTGCGGCAAGCACCATTCTCACCGTCACGCTCATTGTCATGATTGCGCTGTATCTGCGCAGCGTGCGGGCATCGTCCCGCACCGGCGGCAACGACCTTGAGGAAGAACTGCTGAACACGGCGGAGGGAGCATGATGAAACGCGCATCCCAAGCCTATCTCTGGCTGATCTATTCCTTCCTGTACATCCCCATCTTCGTGGTGATGGTGTACTCTTTCAACAACGCCCGCTTCGCAACGGACTGGCGCGGCTTCACATGGAGCTGGTACGGCAAGCTCTTTGCCAACGTCCAGCTCATGGATGCCGCCCTGAACACGCTCATGGTCGCCACGCTGGCCGCCACCCTTGCATCCGCATTGGGTACGCTGGCCGCGCTGGTGCTACACCGTTACCGTTTTCCCGGCCGCAAGGTGCTGCACGGCTCCATATTCGTGCTCACGGTTTCGCCTGACATCGTCATGGGCATTGCCATGCTCATGTTCTTCATCGCCGCCAATATAGAGCTGGGGTTTCTCACCCTGCTCATAGCGCATGTCACCCTGTGCCTGCCCTTTGTGGCGGTCACCGTTCTGGCCCGTCTGGCCGAATTTGATGAAAACATCATCGAGGCGGCCAAGGATCTGGGGGCCACGGAATCCAAGGCCTTCCGGCATATCATTCTGCCCATGATCATGCCCGCAGTGGCGGCGGGATGGCTTTTGAGCTTCACCCTTTCCATGGATGATGTGCTCATCAGCTTCTTCGTCACCGGCCCGACCTTTGAAATCCTCCCCCTGAAGATCTATTCCATGGTAAGACTGGGGGTAAAACCGGATATCAACGCCTTGAGCGCTGTCATGTTCACTCTTACCGTGGTGCTTGTTCTTGCCGCCCACGCACTGACCAGAACGAGGAGAAAGTGATGAAAAGAATGTGTATGGCCCCCGTGGTGGTCCTTGTGATGCTGCTCACCTTCGTCATGGCCCCCCTGCATGCGAACGCGGCAGAAGAAAAAGTTCTCAACCTGTTCTGCTGGAGCGAATACTTCCCGCAGGCCGCCCTGGACATGTTTGAAAAGGAAACGGGCATCAAGGTCGTATACACCACGTACGAATCCAACGAAGCCATGTTTGCCAAGCTCAAGATGCTTGAAGGCAAGGGATACGACATTGTCGTGCCTTCCACCTATTTCGTGGCGCTGATGCGCGAACAGGGCCTGCTCAGCAAGATCGACCGCAGCAAGCTCACCAACTTCGGCAACCTTGATACCAAGGTGCTCGGCGGCCCCTTTGACCCCACCAACGACTATTCCATCCCCTACATGTGGGGTTCTACCGGCATGATGGTCAACTCCAAGCATGTTGATCCTGCCTCCATCACCAGCTGGAAGGACCTGATGCGTCCCGAATTCAAGGGCAAGGTGCTTCTTTCCAGCGACCTGCGCGACACCATCGGCATTGCCCTCAAGGCGCTGGGCTACTCCGTGAACAGCCGCAACGAAGCCGAGATCAAGGCTGCCTATGAATTCCTGAAGGAACTCAAGCCCTCGGTGCTGGTATTCAACGTGGAATCCACCAAGCAGGCATTCATCGGTGAAGAAGTGGTCATCGGCATGAGCTGGAACGGCGACGCCGTCATCGCCATGCAGGAAAACCCCGACCTGAAGTTCATCTACCCCAAGGAAGGCCTGCCCCTGTGGCTCGATTCCCTGTCCATTCCTGTCGGCGCAGAGCACAAGGACAACGCTCACAAGTTCATCGACTTCACCCTGCGTCCCGACATCGCCAAGATGATTGTGGAAGAGTTCCTCTACTCCACCCCCAATACGGCCGGATGGCAGCTGCTGCCTGACGAGTTGAAGAACAACAATGCTGTTTCTCCCACCGACAAGGACCTTGCCGGTTCCGAGTTCACCAACTCCGTGGGTGATGCCAAGGCCATCTATGAAAAGTATTGGGAAATGCTGAAAACAAACTAGCAACACGCTACGCCTTATGCTATATTCCGACGAGCGAACACTGCACCCCCTGCAGTTGTGGCTCGCAGTTCGGATCAAAAACAGACCAACAGGGCGGTGCAGAAATGCACCGCCTTTTCTGTTTTCAGAAACAGGCTGTTGCTCCCCGAAACCGTTACAGGGCTTTTCCTGCCCGGAAACAATCGTCAGACAGGAAAACGCGTCATGGATACATCACGGGATAACAGTTCAGGCCAAACGCCCGCCCCCGGCGCAGAAACGGACCCTCAGGACGTGCTCCAGCATCTGCTGGACGGAGAAGGCCGTGCGCGCATGCTGCTGGACAGCATAGAAGACGCGGTGTTTCTCTATACCATTCGACCGGATGGCAGCCGGGGCCGCTTTCTGGAGACCAATGCCTCGGCCTGCGCACGGCTCGGCTACACGCCGGACGAATTGCGCGCCATGACCATGGACGACATTGACGCTCCGGAAACGTCTGCGGAGCGCCCCACCATACAGGCTCGCTTCGGCACCGGCAGCACGGCGATATTCGAATCCGTCCACCTGACCAAAGACAACAACCGCATCCCCGTTGAAGTCAATGCCCGCCGGTTTGATATCGACGGCACACAATGCATACTGGCCATAGCACGGGATATTTCGGACAGGCGCAGGGCGGAATCTCTGCGGCAGGAATACATGCAGCACCTTGAGGCAGAGGTTGCCCGGCGCACCGCGGAGCTGGAACAATCGAACCGCCGCCTCACAAGCGAAATGGAACGTGCCAACGCAGCAGAAGCCGTTGCCCTGCAATCCGAGGCGCGGCTTCGCGGCATATTCAACGCCTCCGGCCAGTCCATTCTGCTTCTGAACATGCGGGGCGAGGTGCTGCACGCCAATGCCATAGCCGCCGCAGGATTCGGGCTTACTCCCGAAGCCATGACCGGCACCTCCGTCTACGATCATTTTTCACAGCAGGACGCCGACCAGCGCAGGCAAATTCTGCGGCAGGTGACAGAACGCAAAACCCCCGTGGCGTTCCGCTCGCAACGGAGCGATGCAGTCCTTGCCCACAACGTCTACCCTGTCATGGACAGAGACATGGTTACCGGATTCGCCATCTATTCCGAGGATATTACACGCATTCTGGAATCTGAAAGGGAGCTTGCCGCCCACAACAGGCAGCGCGAGGTGCTGCACGAGATTCTGAACACATCCCACGCTGCCCGCACGCTGGACGATTTTCTTGCCGCTGTGCACAGAATACTGGTGCGCGAACTGGGTATGGAAAACCTCTACGTCGCGCTCATGGATGACGCAGACAGCCTCAGCTACCGCTATTGCCAAAACACCTGCGGCGTGCCGCAGGATATTTCCGGCATCGGCTCACTGCAGGTTCCCTCGCTGACGCACGCCCCGCTCCGCAACGGCGGCGTGGTCTGCTATTCCCGTGCAGACATCTGCACCATGGCTGAAACAGGTTTGTTTGATGCGGACGCCCCCCTTCCCTGCTCATGGCTCGGCATTGCACTGCGCATTGGCAACCGGCCCATCGGGGTCATGGTCACGCAGGATTATGCCAACGAAAAGCTGTATTCCAACTACGACATGCGGCTGCTCTGTGCCTGCTCAGACCAGATTGCCCTGAGCATTGAACGCAAACGGGCGGAAGAAGCTGCACTGTCCGCACGCGATATCTTCATGAATATCCCCTCCGGCCTGTTCATCTACCAATACAGCCCGCCGGACACGCTCACCCTTGTCAACGCCAACCCCACAGCAGAAAAACTGACCGGTGTAACCCTCAAAGAATGGATGGGCAGGGAGTTCAGGGAAATCTGGCCCTCGGCCGAGGGGGCCGGGATGTTTGAGGCTGTCTCCAGCCCCCTGCGTACCCGGCAGGACTTTGTTGCCGAAGAAATGCACTATGCGGATGAGCGCCTTTCCGGTGCCTTTCAGGTGCATTCCTTCATGCTGCCGGAAAACCGGCTCGGCGTGGCGTTTCAGGATATTACCGAACGCAAGCGGGCGCATCTGGCTGTGCAGGAAAGCAGCGAGCAGTACCGTGCATTCTTTGAAGACAATCATTCCGTCATGTTCATTCTCGACTCCGCAAACGGTGCCATTCTCGATGCCAACAAGGCGGCAGAACAGTTTTACGGCTATCCGCGCGAATACATGAAGGGAAGAAGCGTGGCCATACTCAACCAGTATTCCGCATCACGGCTGAAGAACACGCTCAGGGGTCTGGCGCGGCAACGCATAACCAGCATCATAGCCCGGCACAAGCTGGCCAATGGTGAATGGCGCGATGTGGAAGTCTATTCCGGCCCCTTCACGGTGCACGGGCACAAGCGCCTTATCTCCATTGTGCATGACATCACGGAACGCAAGAAGAATGAAGAGGCCCTTGCTGCTGCCAAGGAAAGTGCCGAGCAGGCAAACCGGGCCAAGTCGGAATTCGTTGCCAACATCAGCCACGAGGTGCGCACCCCCTTGAGCGGGCTCATGGGTATGCTGCAACTGCTGCTCACCACCCCGCTCGACAACGAGCAGGAAGGATATATCGATACGGCACTGAAGTCCTCGAAGAACCTTCTGCAGGTGCTGAACGACGTTCTGGATTTCTCCAAGATGGAAGCAGGCAAGCTGACCATTGAATCACGGGAATTCAGCATCTCCGACCTGCTCAGCCAATGCACCGACCTTTTCCGGCATCAGGCCGTTGCCAAGGGACTTGCACTGACCCATCGGGTCATTCCGCCCGTCGATGCAAGTTACCTTGGCGATGAACTACGCATCCGCCAGATTCTGCTCAACCTGATCGGCAACGCCATCAAGTTCACCGAACGAGGTTCGGTGCATGTTGAAATGGCTGTAAGGCAACTGCCGGAACAGGGCGCAGCCCAACTGGATATAACCGTGCGTGATACGGGCATAGGCATTCCCAGGGCCAAGCTCAATGCCATATTCGATGCCTTTACACAGGTGGATGGCTCCATATCCCGCAAATACACCGGCACGGGGCTCGGGCTTGCCATTGTCAAACGGCTGGTTGACCTGATGCAGGGCAGCATTCGGGTTGAAAGCCGCCCCGGCAAAGGTGCCACCGTGTACGCAAGCGTGCAGCTCGGCCTGACGGAAGCAACCTGTCCCGAAATCTGCGCCGAGCCGGAAGCCGAAGCGAACCTGCCCCCCATGCGGGTGCTCATTGTGGAAGATGAAGCCGTGAACAGATACATGGCAAGCCGCCTGCTGGAAACCATGGGGCACACCGTAACCGTGGCGGAAAATGGCAGCGAGGCGTTGGAACAGCTCCGGAACACCCCTTTCGACCTTGTGCTCATGGACATCCAGATGCCGATAATGAACGGGCTGGAAGCCGTGGGCCACATCCGCAACTTCCGAGGCATGGTCAACCCGCCGGATATTCCCGTCATCGCCCTGTCGGCCCACGCTTCGAACGTGGACAGGGAAAAGGCACTGGAACACGGCATGGATGAATACATCGTCAAACCGTATGAAGTGGCGGAAATGAAAAGAACCCTGCACGTCGTGATGCAGAATCGGCTGAATTAAGACGCCGCGGAATATTTCTGAACGCCTTGATCTAACATGCCGGTGGCAGCGGCTGCGTTGAGCCGATGTCCCTGTTGGTCATTACAAAGGGGCAGAAAAGATCAGCGCAGCCCGAGCAGCCGATAAATTGCTGTCATGTCCAGCGCTTCGCGGGCCACGGCCGCGAGCCTGTCCAATGCCGGATCAAGAGAATACGGCGCTACCACCCTGCCGAGAGGCGCTTCACCCTTGCGGCTGCGCAGGCAGTCCACAAAGGCCCGCCTGAATTCGTCGGTATCGAACACGCCGTGCATGTAGGTACCCCACACACGACCATCCGCAGTGCTGTAGCCTGCCACGGTACCATCCTGCAGCACCACGCAATCGGAAACACCACCGGCCTCGTCCACCTGCGTTCTGCCATGGTGAATTTCATAGCCGCTCACGGGCAGGCCAAGTCCGGTATGCGTGCCGCTCACGCGGGTCAGCACCTTGTCCTGCCCCATGACGGTATGCACGTTCAGCAGGCCAAGTCCGGCAGTATCGCCGCCGCGCCCTTCCGATTCCACATGCAGAGGATCTTCCACGGTTCTGCCAAGCATCTGCAGTCCGCCACATATGCCCACAATCTCAGGGGCATTATCCGCAGACGCGCGCCCTGCCTGCTCTATGGCAGCGGCAAGCCCGGTCCGGCGGAGCCATTCGAGATCACCGAGCGTATTCTTGGACCCCGGAATGAGTATGCAGTCCGGCCGCCCAAGGTCTTCGGGCGAGCGCACACCGCGCACGCGCACATCCGGCTCGCAGGAAAGCGCGTCCAGATCGGTAAAGTTGGCTATGTGCGGCAGGTCAATAAGGGCCACATCCACACAGCTTCCCGCCTTGGACACATTCCTGCCCATGGCCTCCTTGAAGGAGACGGAATCCTCTTCAGGCAACCCCAGTTCAGTGACATGCGGCACCACGCCGAAGAACGGCTTGCCGGTCTTGCGGGTGGTAAATTCAAGGGCGGGGTCCAGCAATGAAGCATCGCCCCGGAACCTGTTGAGCACAAATCCGGCCACAAGATCACGCTCCCACGGGTCAAGCAGCTCCATGGTTCCCACCAGCGAGGCAAACACGCCTCCCCGGTCGATATCACCCACAAGCAGCACCCGCGCATCGGCATAACGTGCCATCTGCATGTTCACGATGTCGTGCGCCTTGAGATTAATCTCGGCAGGGCTGCCCGCCCCCTCCAGAACCATCACATCGTGCTGCGCGGACAGGGAATCATACGCCTGCTGCACGGTGCGAAAGGCCTCCGGCTTGAAGGAGACATATTCCTTCACCCGCATGTTGCCCACGGCATGCCCCATGACAATGACCTGCGAGCCCGTATCCGAAGAAGGCTTGAGCAGAACGGGGTTCATGCGTGCATCGGGTTCCAGCCTGCAGGCTGCAGCCTGCACCGCCTGCGCGCGGCCGATCTCCCGGCCGTCCGGCGTGACAAAGGAATTCAGGGCCATATTCTGCGCCTTGAAGGGGGCAACAGAATAGCCGTCCTGCAGCAGAATGCGGCAAAGAGCCGCCGTCAGAACGCTTTTACCTGCGTTGGAGCTGGTGCCCTGCAACATCAGGGCAGGAATCTTGCGGTTGGGCGTGTGTTTTGGCATGGTGGAAGCTGTATCCCGTTTCCTTTCGTAAAACCAGTGTCTTCCCGCCTGCCTAGCAGCAAAAAGGCATGTTTTTCGATAAGTTTAGCAAAGAATAATGGACGGTTGTCGAAATAATAGGCACAAGGGCAGCATGACGCATATTCTTGCCATCGCGCGCGACAATGATAACGGCGCCATTCTCAAGCGCCAGCTGGAACAGCTGGGGGCCACTGCCACGCTTGCCTCGGAATCGGACAGCATAGTCCACATAATGCGCACACAGCCGCTGCAAGGCATACTCATAAACATGCCCACATTTCTGCGGCTGCACGGAGAAGGGAAGAACATCATCAACGATGCCATGGGCAGCTTTCCCATGCTCCGCTGCCGCGTAGACGGCGAAACCGGGGCGCTTACCGCGTTCGAACAGGGTGTTACCCCCGAGCAGGCACTTGCCCAGTTTGTGCATCAATGCGCTGCCCAGCCGCCGCGCACCATCAGGCGCGAAGAGCGCACCGCCATAACATGCGCCATTCTGCTCTCGCAGGATGCCGGCTTCACTCCAGGCACCACGGAGAGAACCATCACCTTTGACGTTTCTGTGCTCGGCGCGTTCTGTTTTTCCACCCACATATGGAAGCAGGGACAACCGGCATGGCTGCAGTTTCTCGACCTTACCGACAAGACCCCCATCTCCGGCACGGTTGTGCATTCCACCCGCTGGGGCAAGGGCTGCAGGCGGCCCGGTTGCGGGATAAGTTTCCATTCCATAACGGATGCGCAGAACGAAGAACTCGCGATATTGCTCAAAGGAAGCTGCCCTGCCCCCAAGAGAATAGTCATAAGTTGACGTTACCCGGAATTAGCATATTGAATTACAAGCTGAATACGACTACATGTTCCTCAGCCGACGGCGAACATTGCAGGATCATTCCGTCTCAGCCCGCGCGAAGACGCCATACCCCGCAGAGTGCCTGATCAGGCTATTCAGGAGCATAACATGGTAAAATTCTTCAAGGTGTTCGGTTCCATCGTCGGCGCATGCCTGCTCATAGTCGCAGTGGGTACGGTTGCGCTCGTCACTCTGGTCGATCCTAACGACTACAAGAACCGCATTGCCGAAGAAGTTCGTAAACGGACCGGAAGAACCATGGAGTTCACCGGCGATATTACTCTTTCCTATTTTCCCTGGCTGGGTCTGGAAACCGGCGCAGTGCGCATGGCCAACCCCGACAGCTTTGGCGGTGGCGACTTCATGAGCCTTGACCGTGCAGGCATTCAGATCAAGCTGATGCCCCTGCTCAAGAAGGACGTGCAGGTTTCCTTTGTGACAATTGAGGGACTGAAGCTCAATTTCATCCGCAACGCCAAGGGAGAGGTTAACTGGGAATTCACACCCGAACCGCCTGTGGCCGCTGCCGGAACGGGGGCCGCTCATGGAGCCGCACCCGCTGCCGCGCCAAGCGCAGTGCCGAAGGATGTTGACGGCTTTGCCGACGACACCGTGGGCACCCCGCTGGAAACCCTGCCCGCCCTGCTGGTGGATTCCTTTGCCATTACCCGTGCAGACATCACCTTCACGGACGAACAGGCAGGCACCACCCGTGCGTTGAAGGATCTTTCGCTCGCCACCTCGGCCATAACGCTGGGAAAGCCTGTCGACCTTACCATCAAGACCAAGGTCGAATCGAACATTCCCCGCGTGGAATCCGATGTCGATTTCCATACCAACCTGATGCTGGCGCACGACCTTACCCGCATAGAGCTGGATAACCAGACCCTGAATGTGGACGCCAAGGGCAGCACCTTTCCGGGTGGCTCGCTTTCCCTGCGCCAGCAGGGGGCCATGTCCTATGACCTGATGCAGCAGGTATTCAGCGTGCGGAGCTTCACCGCCAATGCCTACGATGCCGACCTGAATGCCAGCGGCAAGCTTTCTCTCGCTGAAAGCCCCGTTTTCCACGGCAAGGTGGCAGTGGAATGCACCCTGCGCGATACGCTGAAGGCCCTCGGGATGGAACTGAAGACCGCCGATGCTTCGGTTCTGGACAAGGCCGCCCTCAGCTTTACCATTGCCGCTTCCCCCGTTCAGGTAGCCCTGTCGAATATCAACGGTACCCTTGATGATACCGCGTTCAGCGGTGCCGTGCGCATCAGACAGTTCGCCCGCCCGGAAGTAAAGGCCGAGCTGGCTGTTACTGCGCTGGATGCAGACCGCTACATGCCCCTTGCAGCAGACGACAAGGCTGAGGAAACGCCCTCTGCCAAGGACAACAAGGCCGAAGCTGACAAGAACAATGCCCCTGCGCAGAACAGCACTGCCGACACGGCTGACAAGGCCGTATCTGATAAAACGGGCAAAGCGGGCACGACCGCCACATCCGGCACTGGCACCGCCAAGGCTGCCGCAAAGGACAGCAAGCCTGCAGCTGCACCCGCAAAGGCCGCCCCTGCACAGTCCGGCAAGCCAGCCGCCACCGCCGGGACGGAAAAGACCGACAGAGAAGAGCCCTTCATCTCTGCGGAAGCCCGCAAAGCTCTGCGCAAGCTGCTGCTCGACGCTTCCCTGAAGGTCGGCGAATTCACCATCCAGAAAATTCACCTGACGGATATGGATATCAAGGCCACGGCCAAGGACGGCATCTTCAAGGTATCGCCCTGCTCCGCCAATATCTTTGAAGGACGCTACGACGCTGAAATGACTGCGGACATCCGCAACCGCGATACCCGCTCAAGCTTCTCGCTGAACGCCAAGAACCTGCAGGTTGCTCCCATCACCGCAACGTTCATGGGTGAACCCCGCGCCACCGGCACGGCAAACTGGCAGACCAACCTCTACGCCACCGGTGATACCGTGCAGGAGGTTCTTGCCTCCCTGAACGGCAAGGGTTCTTTCGCCGTCACTGACGGAGCGGTTCTCGGCGTGCAGATCGTGCCGGACAAGGCCAAGGCGGAGATCAAGAATTCCAAGGTGGACAAGACTGACGACGCCGTGCGCAAGCAGACCTTCGAGCGGCTTTCCGGCACCTATACCGTGCGCTCCGGCCGTATAACGAACAAGGACCTTGCCCTTGTTTCTCCCTCTATCAAGGGTTCCGGTGCAGGCTATGTGGACCTGTATCAGGACAAGATAGAATACAAGGCCGTGGCCCGAATCACCGGCATGCCCAAGATTCCCGTCACCGTGACCGGAACCTTGTCCAACCCGCGCTACGAGTTTGACGCCCGCGCCCTGCTCAAGTCCACGTTCAAGAATCTGGAAAGTCTGCTCCCCATCCCCGGTCTGACCGGAGACGATGCAGGCACCCAGAAGCAGGATGGGAGCAAGGACGAGAAGAAGCCCAAGAACCCTCTGGAGCAACTGGGCAAGGGCCTGCAGCAGCTCTTTCAGCAATAGCGACGCAGAACCACTACGCCCCTCACGGGTAATGACAAGGAGAAGGACATGGCACCGCACACCCCCGACAGCTTCGTACCGGCCCCCGGCGACAGAGCACCTGCCTTCAACCTCGTGAACGCGGCAGGTGAACCGCGTCCGCTCTCCCACTATGCCGGCAAGTGGCTTGTGCTTTACTTCTATCCCAAGGCATCCACGCCGGGCTGCACGCGTGAGGCACAGGGCTTTACCACCCTCCTGCCGGATTTCGAGGCGTGCAATGCCACGGTTGTAGGCATGTCTCCCGATTCCTGCAAAGCCATAACCGGGTTCATCGTCAAACAGCAGCTCGGTGTCGAACTGCTCTCCGACCCGGACCGCACTGCGGCCCAGTCTTACGGCGTCTATCAGCTGAAGAAGAACTACGGCAAGGAATCCATGGGCATTGTGCGCTCCACCTTCATCATCGATCCGCAGGGCATGATCCGCAAAGTGTTCAGCCCCGTGAAGAAGGTTGATACCCACATGCAGGAAGTGCTGGATGCCGTCCGCAGCCTCACCGCACAGGCATGATGTTGCGGCCGAAACGCCGGTTTTGAAATTCTTTTCTTTTTCAGCCAGATATCCATATCTGACAGTTCTTTAAACACCCCCTTCCCTTGACAGGGGGTGTAGGCGTTGTTACCCGTCAAGTCTTGGGGGAAGAGGCAACCGTGCCACGGAGCAGGCCATTTGCCATGCTTTCATGGCCGGGGGGTGGGCCGGATCAAACCGGATGCCGGGCTACAGCCTGCCATGCTTCCCACGACAGAAAGGAATACCGGGACCGTCCGGTGTTCTTTCCCACAACAACATTTCAGGCGGGACTGGCTGCACACAATGAGCCTTGCACAGCGCGAGACAGACGTTCTCTCCACGATCATCGAGTCCTATATCACCACGGCACTGCCGGTGGGGTCTCGCACCGTGGCCAACGCCTCGCGCCTCAAGCTTTCCGCCGCCAGCATGCGCAACACCATGGCAGACCTGACCGACAAGGGCTATCTGGAACAGCCCCACACCTCGGCAGGCCGCATTCCCACGGCGAAGGCTTTTCGCCTGTATGTGGATTCGCTGCTGCGCATGCGCCCCATATCCCGCGATGAACGCGACAGCATTCTGGGCCACCTGACCCTGCAGGGACTGGAAATAAGCCAGATGCTGCAACAGGCCACGGCCATGGTTTCCACGTTGTCGCACGAAGTTGCGCTGGTGCTCGCACCGGGCGGAAATGACGTGCGCTGGCGGCGCATGGATTTTTCCCTTGTCGCTGACAGGCTGGTACTTGCCGTGCTCGTTCTGGACGGTGGCATGATCCGCAACCGCGTGGTCCGTCTCGACGAAAAGGTCACGGCGGACGATCTTGTCCACTTCGGCAACTACCTGAACAGCCACTACACCGGCCTCACCCTGTCAGAGGCGCGCAGCCGCATTCTGAACGAGCTGCACAGAACCGAGGCACATCTCGAAGAATTGTGTGCCCGCGCCCTTGGCCTTGCCCGCCTTGCCTTTTCCGGCGAGGCGGATGTGGAACGGCAACTGTTTGTGGAAGGCACGCTGACCATGCTGGACAAGGCGGAATTCACCGATTCCGCACGCATGCGCGAACTGCTTGCGCTGCTGGACGAACGCACGCGCCTGCTCAAACTGCTGAACAACACCATGCGCAGCGCCGATGTTTCCGTCTCCATTGCCCCGGACATGCCCGAAGCCGAACACAGCTTCGCAGGCCTGAGCGTCATATCCGCCCCCTACGGCGGCGAAACGCCTCTGGGCGTTGTGAGTGTCATCGGCCCTCTGCGCATGGACTACGGCACCATTGTCCCCGTTGTGGACTGTATTTCAAAATCCCTATCCACCCTGCTGAAAGACCGGTTCTCCGCCTAGGAAACCGAATAGCATATTCTTTAAGGAGCGATTATTCCCATGGTTAAAGACAAGGTTGAACTGAGCGAGGAAGCCGCAGAGCAGCTGGAAAAAGACAAGACCGGCGCCCCCGTGCAGGAAACCATAGATCTGACGGATGAAGAGCTTGTCGCCCTGTGCAAGGCGCGCGTATGCCCCGCCTGCAACGAAAAGGTCAGCGCGGATGAAGCACGCCTGCGCTCCCTTGCGGAAATGGACAACTTCAAGAAGCGCATCCAGCGGGAAAAGGAAGAACAGGCAAAGTACGCCGCAGAAAGCGTTCTCTCCAGCCTGCTGCCCACGCTGGATAACCTTGGCCTCGCCATTGACTATGGCCGCAACCTTGAAGGCTGCAAGGACATGCTCATCGGCGTTGAAATGACCCAGAAGCTTCTGATTGACGCCATTGCCCAGCACGGCCTGATTCAGCTCGGTTCCAAAGGAGAAGCCTTCAATCCCGAGTTCCATGAAGCCATCGGGCAGGAGCCCTGTAATGAAACTCCGGAAGGGCACGTCAAGCAGGTCATGCAGAAGGGCTATCGCCTGAAGGAACGTCTGCTGCGTCCTGCCAAGGTCATGATTTCTTCCGGCAAGGCATAGCCGCCTTACCCACTTTTGCAGCAAACGGGCGCGGGATTAACTCCCTGCGCCCGTTTTTTCTTGCCACGTTATGGAACATGCAATTTCTAAATCACATTGTATTGCAGCAAGTTGCAATATCTTGTGTAAAAAATTTCACCAATCCCCCTTGCCCCTCGGAAAAACGAACTTAGTTTTTCCCCGACGCTGACACGACGCCGCGCCGGCTGGCAGCGGCTCATATATCAGGCAGAATTTACACACATATTTCGTGACTATCTCGTTAGGAGGAATCGCTCATGGGTAAGATCATCGGTATTGACCTTGGAACTACCAACTCCTGTGTCTACATCATGGA
>JBKEAK010000072.1:0-16005 GCA_047972125.1 Halodesulfovibrio sp. | reverse complement strand
ATTGCACTGCACCAGTCGATTGTTCTTTTTTTCATAATATGTAGGCACATTAACTCCGAAGCTGGCACGCTAGATATTGCGGATGAGAAAAAGGCTTGAGTGCGTGAATTTATTTAGCTGATTTTTATATTGAAACTAGTAGCATAGGCTCCTCTCGCTGTCACTAGGCGCGGATGAGGATTGATGACAAAAGCCCCCGCAGCATTTCGCTGCGGGGGCTTTTTCTTGTATCGGGGGCAATTACGCTTTGGCGTTTGCGCAGGCTTCCGACAGACGGGCCTTGATGTAGGCGCGCATTTCTTCGTCATCTTCTTCCAAATTCAGGCAGCAGGCGTCTTCGCCCAGCAGGCCGCCGGGAACCCAGTCACCCAGTTCGTCGGGGTCCTGAATCATGTCGGCGTAGAAGCAGACGGAGAGCCAGCGTGCTTCGGGATCATCATCCACCACGTCAACGAGAACAAAAAGAGTGCGGTTGGTCTGCGCGGCATGAGTTGCCCGCAGGGAATAGCTGACGCCGGGGCGGCCCTTGAACTGCAGGGTTACGCCTTCCATTGCGGCGAGGTGATCCTTGAATTCGATAAAGGCTGCGCGGGTTCTGGTGTCGTTGTCGGTCCACTGCTCAAGCAGTGCATTCAGTTCCTGTTCGGCATTTTCAGCAAACATGCGAATCTCCTTGATCATGCCACGCATTCGCGTGATGTGGCGGTATTATTTTGTCAGGTAAGTGGGTGCTTTCTCACGGGCGGCGTTCTCTGTCAATGCGTGGCGGGAAAGGCAAGAGGGGAGGCCGTTGATAGGGGACCTTTATCATGACATTCGAATCTGACAATCCTGTATTACAGCTGGATTTTGGGTAGGCGCAGCAGGAATTGGACGGCTCTGAGCCAGTACATGGAGGGGCAGGCCGAGATCTTCGCTGCTGTTTGCTGTAATGCGACGGTATTGTATGCACAGGTAACAACCATAATTTTACGTGGTTGCGTTTGTTTTCATTAAAAAATGACAAAAGAATGAATTTTCATTCAACAAAATTGTGGACAACTGAACGATACGAAAGTAATTCAAACGGCCTTGAATGCCCGATCAGGGTACGCAAGCTTTCTGGAGATTCAAATATTTCGTGTTGTTACACGCGAGGCAGGAGATTGGATCCGGAGTTTGCTTTTCAGGGTATAGGGTATGAGGTATAATATTTATGCTTTTCAATCCCCCCGCTAAAGACACAGGTTGCCGTTTTCTTCAATGCCACAATGTGTGTGGCTCGGATGGTTTGCAAAATTGAAAAACGGCATCCAAGACGTTCAGGACGGTATATAGTATGAAATCACGTGAACAATGGGGCTCACGGGTCGGGTTCATTCTGGCAGCCGTTGGTTCCGCCATCGGCCTCGGCAATATCTGGCGCTTCCCGTACATGGCGTATGAAAACGGCGGCGGCGCGTTCCTTATTCCTTATCTTTTCGCGCTGCTGACGGCCGGTATTCCTTTCATGATTCTGGAATTCGGGCTTGGACAGAAATATCGCGGCTCTGCTCCCAAGGTCTTTGCCATGCTCAACCCCAAGTGGGAATGGATCGGCTGGTCGCAGGTCATGGTCGCTTTTGTCATTTCCATCTACTATATTGCGGTTGTGGGCTGGACCCTCAACTACACTATTTTCGCCTTTGACCAGAGCTGGGGTGCAGACCCCAAGGCCTTCTTCTTTGGTGAATATCTTGGCCTGACGGATTCTCCGCTCAATCTGGGCGGCATTCGTTGGAACATTCTTGGCGCCTGTGCCTTTGCATGGATAGCAACCTGGGCTGCCTGCACCTCCGGTGTCCGCAAGGGCATCGAGCGTGCATGCAAGGTGCTTATTCCCTTGCTCTTCCTGCTGGTGCTGGTGCTCATCTTCCGGGTTGTGACCCTTGACGGTGCCGTAACCGGCCTTGAATATCTCTTCAAGCCCGACTTCTCCAAGATCGCTGATTTCAGCGTATGGACCGATGCCTACGGGCAGATCTTCTATTCGCTCTCAGTGGGCTTCTCCATCATGCTGGCATACTCCAGCTATCTGCCCAAGGATTCGGATACCGCCAACAATGCAGCAATGACCGTGTTCATCAACTGCGGTTTCTCACTGCTGGCAGGCGTGATGATCTTCAGCGTTCTGGGCAACATGGCGCATGAAACCGGCAAAACCGTTACCGACGTGGCCGGTGCAGGCGTTGGTCTTGCCTTCGTGATTATTCCCAAGGCCATCAACACCATGCCCATGCCCACCTTCTTTGGTGTGCTGTTCTTCCTCTGTCTTGTCATGGCGGGCCTCAGCTCCCTCATCTCCATCGTGGAAGCTGTGTGCGCATCCTTCATCGACAAGTTCGGCTGGTCCCGCAAGGCCACTGTTACCGTATACTGTGTCGGCGGTTTTGCCCTTACCTCCGTGTACGCCACGGGTGGCGGCCTGCTGATTCTCGACATCGTGGACCACTTCATCAACAACCTGTGCCTGCTGCCTGTTGCGCTTATTGAAATAGTGCTCATCAGCTGGGTTGTCGGTCTTGATGACATTCGCAAGCACGTGAACGCCACTTCCGACTTTGCCGTTGGCAAGCTGTGGAAGGGCTGCCTCAAGTTTGTCACCATTGCCGTGCTTGGTTACGCCACGCTGCGCAACTTCCAGGGCGACATTGCTACTCCCTACGGTGGCTACTCAACCGAAGAGCTTCTCGTTCTCGGCTGGGCCCTTATTCCCTTTGTTCTCATGATGGGCGTGTACCTGCGTAACAAGCAGGCTTCTCCCGCCTTTCTGACCAGCCAGCACTAGGAGGCGAAAATGACGACTTCAGCCATCATCATGATGATCGTCGGTTTCGGCGTAACCTGGGGCGGGGCCACATGGTGCCTGCGCCTTGCGATACGCAAGCATCTTTCCCAAAAGGATTAGAAAAGAAACGGCCGCCCAGAGCGGCCGTTTACTTTTGATGCGAATATTATGCTGTCAATGGCCTTTACAGGCCGCGTCCAATGTATACAATGGCGATAAATGTTCACAAGGAGCGAACTGATGTCCAAAACCGTTCTTATGGTGCTTACTTCTCATGACAGTCTGGGAAACAGCGGTCATCCGACTGGATGGTGGCTGGAAGAAATGGCAGCGCCGTATCTGCTGTTCCGTGATGCGGGACTGGAGGTGACTGTTGCCTCTCCGCAGGGTGGCAAGGCCCCCCTTGATCCCCGCAGCGTTGAAGAAGAGGCCCAGAACGAATGGACTCGCCGTTTCGTGCAGGACAAGGAAGCTCAGGAAGCCGTGGGGGACACCATCCCTGTGGATATGGTGCGTGCCGAGGATTATGACGTGCTGTTCTTCCCCGGTGGGCATGGTCCCATGTTTGACCTTGCCGAGGATGAATCCGTTTCTGAGCTGATCACGGACTTCATTCTGGAAAAGAAGCCCGTTGCCGCCGTATGCCATGGCCCTGCGGCACTGCTGGCTGCCAAGGACGGCAACGGTAATCCCGTTGTAGCCGGTAAGAAGGTGACAGGTTTTTCCAACACGGAAGAAACTGCAGTAGGCCTGCATGAGGTTGTTCCCTTCCTTCTGGAAGATGCCATGAAGGAAAAAGGGGGCCGGTATGAGTGCGGCCCGGAATGGCAGCCCCATGTGGTCGAAGATGGCCTGTTGCTGACCGGACAGAACCCTGCATCCTCACTGCCTCTTGCCGAAGCAGTGCTCAAGCGTCTCGGAGTGAGCTTCGTGCGTAAATAAACAGTGCCGCCGTTTGGCGGTATTTCTATCCTTGCCTTCAATTTGAAGCGAGCCTATGGAGGGGGTCGTATTTCGCGATCCCCATCTTTTTCGGACCTAACCCAGGCTGCGCGGCCTGCATCGTGAAGGCCCGCACTCGACGTAACTCAACAGGATCTATTCACTCATGCTTTACGCCATTGCAAGTATCATCATCGGACTTGTTCTGCTCGTATGGAGCGCCGACCGTTTTGTGGACGGCGCAGCTTCCACCGCCCGCCATTTCGGCATGCCCCCGTTGCTTATCGGCATGGTTATTGTGGGATTCGGCACTTCGGTGCCTGAAATGCTGGTTTCAGCGCTTTCTGCCGTGCAGGGCAACCCGGGGCTGGCGCTCGGAAATGCCTATGGTTCCAACATCGCGAACATCGCGCTCATTCTCGGTGCGGCAGCCCTTATCAGCCCCATCAGCGTTCATTCGCAGGTGCTGCGCCGTGAGTTGCCGCTTCTGCTCGGCATTTCCGTAATATCGTTGCTGCTGCTGTGGGACGGCAATCTTTCCCGTGCCGACTCGGCCATTCTGCTGATTCTGTTCGCATGCATCATGGGCTGGTCCATCATGCAGGGCATGCGTGCCCGCACCGATACCTTCAGCACGGAAATG
The DNA here is from genome assembly GCA_047972125.1 of Halodesulfovibrio sp. Lineage (GTDB taxonomy): Bacteria > Desulfobacterota > Desulfovibrionia > Desulfovibrionales > Desulfovibrionaceae > Halodesulfovibrio. The sequence goes on along the minus strand of JBKEAK010000072.1, from coordinate 11,614 downwards.
GACGATGAGATGGCCTCTTCCACCATGCCGCTCAAAAAATCCGTCATGTGGCTTGTTGTCGGTCTGGTGTTGCTTATTCTCAGTTCCCGCATGCTGGTGTGGGGGGCCGTGACCATTGCCCAGTCTCTGGGCGTGAGCGATCTCATTATCGGCCTTACCATTGTCGCACTCGGTACTTCATTGCCTGAGCTTGCTTCTTCCGTTGCGGCCGCCCTTAAAAAAGAACATGATATCGCCCTTGGCAACGTGCTTGGCTCAAACCTGTTCAACACGCTTGCCGTTGTGGGCATTGCGGGCAGCATCCATCCGCTTGAGGTGGAAAACGCAGTGCTGTTCAGGGATATGCCCATAATGCTGGGCCTGACCCTCTCGTTGGTATTCATGGGGCTCTGCGGCCGCAAGAATGCCCGTATAAATCGTTTTGAAGCGTGTCTGCTGCTCCTGTCCTATGTGGGATACAACAGCTGGCTCGTCTTCACGACGCTGGCATAATCCTTTTTGTCGCATATCGGTCGCAGCCAGTCTGAACGGCCGGAAGGAGTGCATGCGACAACGTATGAATAGTCTTAAACTCCCGACTCCCTCCCGGCCGGCGCCTTCTGACGCCGGCCGTTGGGCGTTGTTACGCAAAACATGGGCGGGTCGCATCCCGAGCATCCTGCTGCTTCTTCTTGTGCTGGGTGTGCTGGATGTCGCCCGTTTCTTCGTTTGGCCCGATGTGGCCGAACTGAAGAAGAGTAATCCGGAAACCACAGCCTTTATGGAGTACCGCAAGGAACAGTGGGAAGATCTGGGCCGCAAGAAAACCATCCGGCACCAATGGGTGCGTTTGCGCGATATTTCTCCCAACCTCGTGAAGGCCGTTACCATAGCGGAGGATGACCGCTTCTGGATGCACGAAGGGTTTGACCTTGAAGGCATTGAAGAAGCGCTTCTGCGCAATCTGGAAGAAGGCAGGCTGGCGGCAGGGGGCAGCACCATTTCTCAGCAGTTGGTCAAGAATCTCTATTTTTCACCGGAAAAAAGCCTGACGAGGAAGTTGCGTGAAGCCGTGGTGACATGGCGGGTGGAAAATGCGCTGAGCAAGACCCGCATATTGGAACTGTATCTCAACTGCATAGAGTGGGGGGACGGCATTTTCGGCATTGGTGCCGCATCGCGCCATTATTTCGGCAAATCACCTTCTGCGCTTACGCCCCGAGAGGCTGCCTCACTGGCGGCCGTGCTGCCCAATCCCCTCAAATGGACACCCACGTCACAGTCCCGTGTGGTGAAGCTGCGCACGCGCATTATTCTGCGGAGGCTGGAGCGCCGGTTGCAGCAGGATGCTCCGCGATCAGACGGGTAGGGGCATCAACCTTTGGGGGGCATCTCTTCCGACACGTCAAACTGTCGGATGTGGAGCAGGGGGATGAAAGTGAGAGTTTTGTCCGGACGTATTATCTGCAGGGTGCTGTTGTCCGTCACTTCCCATTGCAGGCAGGGAATGGAGGCAACACCGCCGTCCGTATAGCGGATGGTAAGCAGGTAGTGCAGGGGAGCCTTGATTCTGTGAGCCTTGTGCTCGTTGCCGGAAGCAACCTCGGCCTTCATGCTGACAATCCAGTGCAGAATGGCCTGCTTTTTGTTCTCCAGCGTGTTGTGTTCAGGGCACAGGCCAACCTTCTGGCTGTCCGGTGCCGGAACGAACCCGTGGATGAAGCCTCCGGTGGCATCCTTGCCGCATATGAAGCAGGGGACCATGTCGAACACTCCCTCTGTACAGATGATAGAAAAATCCCCCTGAGCCGAGGCGCAGGGGGATTTCAAGGTTATTACAGGCTCTTCAGGTAGTTGATGCCGTTCTTGACCAGAATAATGCCCAGTTCGCTGGTTTCGCCTGCGGTCCATCCGGGGTGGTTGGTCGGGTGGTTGTAGGCTTCCGGGTGGGGCATAAGGCCGAGAATGCGTCCCGAAGGATCGGTGAGCCCTGCGATGCCCATGGGGGAACCGTTGGGGTTCAGCGGATAGGCTTCAGTGGCTTCTCCCGATTCGGGGTCGGCATACTGCAGCGCGATGAGGTTCTGATTGATCAGGGCATCACGGATGCTGTCATCGCGGAAGATGATCTTGCCTTCGCCATGGCGCACGGGAAGGTAGAGCATGTCCACGCCCTTGGTGAATACGCAGGGGCTTGCGGGGTTGGCCTTAAGGTGCACCCAGCGGTCTTCGAACCGGGCGGAATCGTTATGGGAAAGCGAAACCTGACGGTCGAAGTATTCACCGCCGATGGCGGGAAGCAGGCCCAGCTTCACCAGAAGCTGGAAGCCGTTGCAGATACCGAGAATGATGCCACCGTTGGCAAAAAAGGTCTTCAACTGGTTGAGCAGGGGTTCTTTCTGCTCCGTGGCGGCGTGACGCCAGCGCTGTGCAGCGGCCAGTGCGGATCCAAGGTCGTCCCCGTCAAGAAAACCGCCGGGGAAGATCAGGAAGTTGTAGTCGGTAAGGCGGGTGCGGCCGGCAACGAGATCGGAAAAGTAGGCAATATCCGCAACATCCGCTCCGGAAAGGCGTGCCGCATGCGCGGATTCCACTTCACAATTGGTGCCGTATCCGGTGATAACCAGAGTCTTAGCCTGGGCCATTGCTGCAATGTCTCCTGAAAAGTTGTCGTGTGGCAAAAAAGGGTCTTTACTTGCTCAACCGGTTCGGTTAGACCCTGTCGCTTTTGGAATGCTCAAACGTCCCTACAGGGTGATCCGCGCGACAAGGCGGTAGAGCAGTGCAGGGACCGACGATCATAGTTGCACACTCGGTAACAGTCAACGGCTGACGTTGGTTGAAATTTTGTGTATTACTGAGCGGATGTGTTGAAATCCGATTGTTCTTTGGATTTGGCACCAGTTTTTTCAAACACATACCCTTAGGCAGGAGTGTATGAAGACCAAGTTTATTTTTGTTACCGGCGGGGTTCTATCCTCTCTGGGCAAGGGGCTGGCCGCCGCATCTCTCGGCGTGCTGCTCAAGGCCCGCGGTCTGAACGTGACCATCCAGAAACTGGACCCGTACATCAACGTTGACCCCGGTACCATGAACCCCTTCCAGCACGGTGAAGTTTACGTTACCGACGACGGCGCCGAGACTGACCTTGACCTCGGGCATTATGAGCGCTTCCTCAATGTGCCCATGAGCCAGAAGAACAACTGCACCTCCGGTTCCATCTACTACCGGGTTATCACCAAGGAACGCCGTGGCGACTACCTTGGCGGCACCGTGCAGGTCATTCCGCACATCACCGACGAGATCAAGAAGAGCATTCTCGACCTTGCCAGCGATGATCTCGATGTAGCCATCGTTGAAATCGGCGGCACCGTGGGCGACATTGAAGGCCAGCCCTTCCTTGAAGCCATCCGCCAGCTGCGCAGCGACCTTGGCCGCGAGCACTGCATGTACATCCACCTTACCTTGGTGCCGTACCTGCGTGCAGCCGGTGAGCACAAGACCAAGCCCACCCAGCACAGCGTAAAGGAACTGCGTTCCATCGGCATTCAGCCCGACATCATCATCTGCCGCTGCGAAGAGCCCATCAACAGCGACCTGAAGCGCAAGATCGCACTGTTCTGCAACGTGGATCACGATGCCGTGTTCTCCGCTCAGGACGTGAAGAACATCTACGAAGTGCCGCTGTGCTTCTATGAAGAAGGGCTGGACCAGAAGGTAGCCATAATGCTGCGCCTTCCCGCCAAGAATGCGGATCTGGCAGCATGGCAGAAGCTCATCCATACCTTCAACAATCCCGTTGGCACTGTGCGTATCGGCATTGTGGGCAAGTACGTGGACCTCAAGGAAGCGTACAAGAGCCTGCACGAAGCACTGGTGCATGGCGGCCTTGCCAACAAGGTGAAGGTTGAGCTCGAGTATGTGAACTCGGAAGATATCACCGCCCACAACGTAAAGAAGATGCTCAAGGATCTCGACGGCATCCTCGTGCCCGGCGGCTTCGGCCACCGTGGTGTGGAAGGCAAGATCCTCGCCATCCGCCATGCCCGTGAAAACAAGATTCCGTTCTTCGGCATCTGTCTGGGCATGCAGCTTGCGGTTATCGAATACTCCCGCAACGTGCTGGGCCTTGAAAGCGCCACCTCGGAAGAATTTGACGAAATGGCCAAGGACAAGGTCATTTACCTGATGACCGAGTGGTACGATTTCCGCCGCAAGGCCACCGAAAAGCGCGACGAAAGAAGCGACAAGGGCGGCACCATGCGTCTGGGCACCTACCCCTGCGTGCTCAAGCCCGAAACCAACGCCATTCGCGCATACAACATCGAGAACATCGAAGAGCGTCACCGCCATCGTTTCGAATTCAACAAGGCATACTTCCAGCGCCTTGAAGAAGCCGGACTGGTGTTCTCCGGTCTGTCTCCCGACGGCGAGCTGGTCGAGATCGTGGAAATCAAGGAACATCCCTGGTTCCTCGGCTGCCAGTTCCACCCGGAATTCAAGTCCACTCCGATGAATCCGCACCCGCTGTTCCGCGAATTCATCAAGGCTGCCAAGAAGAACAAGGCGTAACTGCCTGTGCAGCCTGACACCGGAAAATACCCGGTGCGCATTCCTGCCTATTCCTGAGAGGTTCGATCGGGGGCTCACGCGAGTGTGCCCCCGATTTTGTGCTTTCTTTCAAGGCATGATTGCGGTAGGTATTTGATCTTGTGATCAAGACGCTAAACAGGATAGCAAATTCAGCATGTACGCACAGTTAGCTAAGCCATTATATGATTCGTTCGTTTCCGGCCCCTTTGTGTTCGCAGGTCCCTGCGCACTGGAAAGCTTTGAGCTGGCTCTGGAAACCGCCCATGCGGTGAAAGAAGCCGCTGCCGCCTGCGGCCTGACCGCCGTTTTCAAAAGCTCGTATGACAAGGCAAACAGAACTTCCCTGAGCAGCTTCAGAGGGCCCGGCATTTCCAAGGGGCTTGAGTGGCTCGCCCGTATCAAGGAAGAAACCGGCCTGCCTGTCGTGACCGACATACATGAACCGGAACAGGCTGCTCCCGTCGCTGAAGTGGCGGATATTCTGCAGATTCCCGCCTTTCTCTGCCGCCAGACCAGCCTGCTTGTTGCTGCCGCTCAGACCGGCCGCATAATCAACGTGAAAAAGGGCCAGTTCGTGGCTCCCTGGGATATGAAGCCCGCGCTGGACAAGCTTTTTTCCACGGGCAACCGCTGCATCCTGCTGACGGAACGCGGAGCCTCGTTCGGTTACAACAATCTGGTTGTCGATTTCCGCTCGCTTCCCATCATGCAGTCTTTCGGTGTGCCCGTAGTCTTTGACGCCACCCACTCGGTGCAGTTACCGGGCGGGCAGGGCGGTTGTTCAGGCGGAGACCGCCAATACGTTCCCAAGCTGGCCCGCGCTGCCGTGGCCGCAGGGGTGAACGGCGTGTTCCTCGAATGCCATCCCGATCCGGACAAGGCGCTGTGCGACGGCCCCAACAGCTGGCCGCTGGACAAGCTTACGCCGCTGCTCAAAGACCTCTCCACCATATGGAACATAGACTATGCATGCTGAGCAGGTAGCCAAGAATATCAAGGTGATCGTGCTGGACTGCGACGGCGTGCTCACTGACGGCGGCCTGTATTACGATTCCGAGGGCAAGGTATCCAAGCGCTTTAACGTGCAGGACGGCCTTGGCATCAAGGTTGTTCAGAAGGCGGGCATTCCCGTGGCCGTTATCACCGGTCTGGATTCCGAGGCGGTGAAGTCCCGCGTTGCCTCTCTCGGCATTGATGATTATTTTGCAGGCTTCCTCGACAAGATGGACTGTCTTGAGATTATCCGGTCCAAATACGGTGTTGATCTTGAGCACATGGCCTATGTCGGGGACGACTGGGTAGACCTTGGCCCCATGCGCGCCGTGGGCTTGCCCGTGGCCGTTGCCAACGCGCAGCCGGAAACCAAGGATGTCGCCCTTTTCGTGACGCAGGCGCGTGGCGGAGAAGGGGCGGTGCGTGAGGTTATCCGTTTCATTCTCAAGGCGCAGGGCAAGCTTGAACAGGCCATGAGCCGCTGGAACGTATAGAATGCGCAAGCGCTATCTTTTGATCGGTGCGGTGCTTATCGGCGTTGCCGGGGCGGTTGCCATGAATATGGCCACCGACAAGGCGGTGAACGAAATCCGTCAGGTTGTGCAGAAAGATCAGCACGGCCCTGAAAACGTGGTGGACCTGACTCTGAAGGGTATTGAGCTTCAGCAGGGCGAGCACGGCGAAGAGTTGTGGCGCCTCAAGGCCAAAGGCGCATGGTATGACCAGAAGGAAGGGGTGATACAGGTTTCAGACCCCGTGATCACCTATATTCTCAAGCCGGACAAGCAGGAGCTTGTGGTGCGCTCCGCCCGCGGAGTGGTCAATCAGCAGACCAGAGTTGCCCGATTGTGGGAAAATGTTGAAATTGAGCGGGATGGCGGCTACATACGTACCAACCTGATTATCTACAACGGCACCAGTCACACTCTTAACATGCCCGGAGTTGCCCATTTTGATGGTCCGGATCTGTTCGGCAACGCAACCAATGTGACATGGTATCTTAATGAAAACCTCGTTCGGGCGGAAAAGGACGTTTCAGTCGAAATGATGGTCCGTAACCGTCTGGATGATTTAGCGGAAGGAGAGATCAAGGATGCTTCGCATTAGCCGCTGGCTTATGGCCCTATGCCTCGTAATGCTTTTTGCCGGGGTGGTGCACACCGCTCAGGAAGGCGAAATGGTTCCTATCAAGGTTACTTCCGACAAGCTTTCCTACGATGCATCCGGGCAGAAGGTGACTTTTGAGGGTAACGTGCATGTAACGCACCCCGACGCCCAGCTCTGGTCCAAGAAGATCGTCATCCTGCTCACGGCTGATGATGCCAAGCCAAAAGCAAAGAAAGAAGATGATTCCGGCATGGACCCCGGCCAGATCGACAAGATCATCGCCGAAGGCGATGTTCGCGTGAAGATGACCGACGGCAAGACCGGCAACTGCCAGAAGGCCACATACAACCTCGGTACCGGCATTCTGGTCATGGAAGGTTCTCCGGTTCTTACTGACGGCCCCAACAGCATTCAGGGCGATATCATCAATTTCTACGTGAAGGAAAACAAGAGCGAAGTGCTCGGTTCTTCCGCGCTTCCCGTAGAGGCCCTTTTCTCCGCTCCCAAGCGCACCAAGAAGTAGGCAGCATGTCGGTTCTTGAAGCAGAGTCCCTCCATAAACAGTATGGCAAGCGCGAGGTAGTGCGCGGCATTTCCCTGAGCATGAAGCAGGGGGAAGTGGTGGGGCTTCTCGGTCCCAACGGCGCAGGCAAGACCACGACTTTCTACATGCTCATCGGCATGGTGAAGCCCACAAGCGGCATCGTCAAATACGATGGCAGCGAAATAACCGACTGGCCTCTTCATGAACGTGCCCGTGTAGGGCTGAGTTATCTGCCTCAGGAAAGTTCCGTTTTCCGCAAACTGACCGTACGGCAGAATCTGGAGCTCATTCTCGAGCATACAGACATGCCCAAGGCCGTGCAGAAAAAGCGTGCCGATACCTTGCTGGAAGAATTCCGCATCACCCATATTGCGGATTCCATGGCCATGCACCTTTCCGGTGGTGAACGCCGCCGTCTTGAAATTGCCCGCGCCCTTATCCGCAAGCCGCGTTTCATTCTGCTTGATGAACCCTTTGCAGGCATTGACCCGCTGGCCGTGGACGATATTCAGGCCATTATTCGCGGCCTGAGCGACAGGGGGATCGGCGTGCTCATCTCTGACCATAACGTGCGGGAAACGCTTACTATCTGTGACAGGGCATACCTTGTCTTCGAAGGGCAGATCATCCTTAACGGCACGCCTGCCCAAATCGTTAACGATCCTAAAGCACGGCGCGTCTATCTGGGTGAGGGATTCTCTTTGTAAGGTTGACGGATTTCTCTGACAACTCTCTAAAAAATATCGAGAAGAGATTCTTCTATGCCGCAAAAGCCCGATTTTCGGGCTTTTCTTTGTTGCATGGTTCTTGCTTGTATGGCAAAAAGGACTCGGGCATGGAGATTTTGGAATGCTTCTTGATAGGGGTGGCTCTTCTTAACGCAAAACCGATCATACCTGTTGCGGGTTCCTGCACAGGGTAACTTTTCCGGATAGCAGCAAGTATGGCACTTGAACTACGTCAGCAACTAAAGCTCTCTCAGCAACTGGTCATGACTCCGCAATTGCAGCAGGCAATCAAGCTGCTGCAGTTGTCCCGTCTTGAACTCATGGAGACTGTTCAGCAGGAACTGCTCGAAAATCCGTTCCTTGAAGAGGTCCCTGATACGCTGGTTCCGGCAGATGCGACGGAAAAGGCCGAGCTTCGATCCGATACTCAGGAAGCATACGACAAGGAGTTGGCATCCAACGCCGACTGGGAAGACTATCTCGGCGATTTTTCAAGTACCACCAGACAGGTTGCCTCCCGCGAGACCGAAATCCCCGAAGAAGGTTCTTCCTTCGAAGCCCGCATATCTTCACGCCCCTCACTTGATGGCCATCTTTTCTGGCAGCTTACTCTTTCCTCTGTGACCGAGCGTCAGCAGGAAATTGGCGAAATCATCATCGGCAACATCGGCTCAAACGGCTACCTGCACGCATCCGTGCAGGAGATGGCAGAAATGGCCGGTGTTGAAGCGCCCGAAGTGGAAGAAATGCTGCACAGAATTCAGCGTTTCGACCCCATTGGCGTAGCTGCCCGTACCCCACAGGAATGCCTGCTGGTGCAGATTGAGGTGCTCGGCTACGACCGGGACCCTGTGCTTGTGGAATTGGTACGCGACCACCTGGAAGATCTGGAGAAGCGCCGCTACAAGCCCCTGTGCCGCAAGTTCCGCATCAATATGGATGATCTGCGGGAATACCTTGAGCTTATCCAGACTCTGGACCCCATGCCGGGTGCCAGCTTCGGCAACAGTGAGCCGCATTATGTGGCCCCCGACGTGTTCGTGCACAAGTATGACGGCGATTTTGTCATCATTTTGAACGACGACGGGTTGCCCAGCCTGCAGCTGAGTGATATTATTGATACCCTCCCTCAGGTTTCCGGACCTGATAAGGATTATTTTCAGGAGAAGATGCGTTCCGCCTCTTGGCTCATAAAGAGCCTGCACCAGAGACAGCGCACGCTCTACAAGGTAATGGAGAGTATCGTAAAGTATCAGCGCGGATTTTTCGAAGAGGGTGTCACGGCCCTGAAGCCTTTGATTCTCAAGGACATTGCCGACGATATCGGCATGCACGAATCCACGGTAAGCCGTATTACCACCAGCAAGTACGTGGCAACCCCGCACGGTATTTTTGAACTCAAGTTCTTTTTCAACAGTGCCATTGGCATGGATGACGGCAGTTCTGTCGGCTCCGAGAGCGTTAAGGCGCTCATCAAGCAGCTTATCGGCGATGAAAATCCCAAGCGTCCTCTGAGCGATGAACGCATTGGTGAAATTCTCAAAGAAAAATTGCAATTGAATATTGCCCGCAGAACCGTTGCGAAGTATCGTACAGCTATGGACATCCCTTCATCGTCCAAGCGGAAATCCGCTTTTTAACGGAGGGTGCTTCCGGCCACGCCATTAACGGGCAGAGAGGCAACTCCACAGACGCGAGAGGCAAGACTGCATATGCAGTCTCCGAACACCCCAAGGAGGCATATATGAACATCGCATTCACCTTCAAGAACTTCGAGCCTTCCGACCATCTCAAGAAGTATGCCCGCCGTCGTTTTGAAAAGCTTGGCAAGTTCCTTACCGCACACGGCAAGTCCGAAATGCAGGTAGGGATGAGCGTTGATAACTACCGTCACAAGATTGATGTGACCCTGGTGGCAGACGGCCTCAACCTGTCCGCCAACGAAAAGTCCGAGGACATGTACGCAACGGTCGACCTTGTGTTCGACAAGCTTGCTTCTCAGGTGAAGAAGCATTCTGAAAAGAACAAGGATCACCGTCGCGGCGCAGAGCTGGCTCTGCGTGAAGACGTGTTCAGCTATGCAGATACCGGTGCCGGTCGCGAACGTACCATCGTAGGGACCGACCACTTTACCCCCAAGCCGATGGGTATTGACGAAGCTGCGCTGCAGCTCGACTCGCTGAACTATGAGTTTCTCGTATTCCTGAATGCGGAAACCGAGCGTGTTAACGTCATCTACCGTCGCGAGAACGGAGACTTCGGTCTCATCGATCCTACTATCTAGGACTCTGAAAAATGAAACTGGGTGATTACCTGGATAAAGAAATGATTTTGCCCGAGCTTACCGCCAGCACCAAGGAGGAGGTGCTGGCGGAGCTCGTTGAGCCCGTTGTGCAGGCACATCCCTCGCTGGACAAGGAACGCATCCTGTCTGTGCTGCGGGAACGTGAAAGCCTGGGCACCACGGGTATCGGGGATGGTATTGCCATTCCCCACGGCAAGCTCGAAACTCTCGACCGCATTATCCTCGTTGCAGGGCGCAGTACCAAGGGCGTCGATTTTGAAGCTCTGGACTTCAAGCTCTGTAACATCTTCTTTCTGGTCCTTGCTCCCGAACAGGTTGCGGGCGTGCATCTGCGCATTCTGGCTCAGATCTCCCGCCTGTTGAAGGACAAGGAATTCAGAAGCGCCATCCTTTCCGCTTCCGGCACGGAAGAACTCTGGCAGTTGCTCGGCAACGCCTGATAGAGCCGCTCAGACATGGAATCTCCTGTAGCTCCCTCCTTTCCTGTTCTTGTGGTCACCGGTTTGTCCGGTGGCGGCAAGAGTACTGTGCTCAGGGTATTCGAGGACCTTCGGTATTACACTATCGACGGTCTTCCCGTTACGCTTGCGCTGCAGATGGTATCCATCCTTGATGAACGAAGCCTCGCCAAGTATCGCGGGCTTGTGCTCGGGATGGACCTGCGCCACATAGAGTTCGACAGTGGTTTCCACACCATTCTGCAGGCCATGCGTGAAAAGGGGCTTGCCCCGGCGATCATCTTCATGGAGGCGCGGCCCGATGTCATCGTGCGGCGCTACAAGGAAACCCGCCGCCCCCATCCGCTTGAAAGCGGGGGGCTGGGACTTGAGCAGGCCATGGAGACCGAGCGCAGGCTGCTGGAGCCCGTGCGTGCAATGGCGGACCTTGTCATAGACACGTCCGATTATTCCATTCACGACATCCGGCGCATCATCCAGCAGAAGTGGACCATTCTGGAAGGCAACAGGCGCAGCATGCGCGTGCACCTGCTGACCTTCGGCTTCAAGTACGGCACGCCCGCGGAAGCGGATATGGTGTTCGACCTGCGTTTTCTGCCCAACCCCTATCATGAGCCTGAGTTGCGTCCGCTTTCCGGCAAGGACTCGGCCATCTCGCAATACGTGCTTGGTGCCGGAGTGGGGAAGGAGTATATGGAACGGCTGACCGAGTTCCTGCATTTTACGCTCACCCAGATGGAGACCGAAGGGCGTTATCGCGCCACGGTGGCCATAGGGTGCACGGGCGGCAGGCACAGGTCGGTCGCCGCAGCAGAGGCGCTATTTGAGGCTTTGAAAAACTTTGATTGTGCTGTATCTATTGAACACCGGCATATGGAGCTGGTTTAGCTTCAACAGATTGCACTCT
>JBKEAK010000071.1:0-11986 GCA_047972125.1 Halodesulfovibrio sp. | reverse complement strand
TTCTGCCGGGTATAACGGCCAGCCCCGGTGCCTACGCACTGGTTGCCATGGGCGGGCTGGTGGCTGGCACCACTCATGCGCCCATTACGGCCATTCTCATCATCTTCGAACTTACCAGCGACTATCAGTGCATTCTGCCGCTCATGACCACCTGCATCATCAGCACGCTTGTGGCATCCGGCCTGAACAGCGGTTCCATCTATACCATCAAGCTGCTGCGGCGGGGCGTGGATATCCGTTCTGGCATGGAGCAGAATATTCTGCGCAATTTGAAGGTGCGTGAGTTCATGCATTCCGACGATACCACCATCTATGAAGGGGCTCCGCTGATGGATGTGCTGGGAGCCTTTCACCGCAACAATGCTTCCTACCTGCATCTGGTGGACGGCCATGGCGTGCTCACGGGCATTATTTCCTTCCGCGACCTGCGCAACGTGCTGGCGGAGGAGTATCTTGAGCATCTGATCATTGCCAAGGACATTGCCACAACCTGCCTGCAGACGGTGCAGGCGACCGATTCCATCCAGCATGCCCTGCATACCATGGCCGTGCGGGGCATATCGCAACTGCCTGTCATTGATGAATCCGGCAGGCTGCAGGGCACCATACGCGAGCGTGATGTGGTTACCGCATATGACAAGGCCGTGGTGCAGCGCCAGCTTACACAAAGTTGATCAAGGCTGCACAAGGCCCCTGTCGGAAAAATTGTCATTCTTCCGGCAGCATATGAGCGCAAAAGCACTCTCGACTCCCGCGTGGCTTAGTGCTATACAGCGCGGAAAATAAAAGGGAGGGGTCTGACCGGTTTCTTCCTTTTGTATCCGCCCGGTTTTGATCGTGTCGGTCTGAACCATTCCCCCACGGGCGGTTTTTTTGCCATCAAACAGTGTTGCAGGCTTGGCGCATCGCTCGCCGGACGATGCCGCATGTGCCGCAACATTGATACTTTCCGGCATTGGTATGAGGGCTTCTTCATGGAAAAGCTTCAGAAGGAAGCATTGCAGGTAACCAAGGAGATCGTGGTCAAGTTCATTGAAACGGGCCGCGTTTCCCCGCAGAACATCACGGAAATTTTTCCCGCCGTTTATGACGTGGTGCTCGGCACCCTTGGCGGCTCGGCTGCCGTCGGTGCGGCGGAAGAAGAAAACTAAAGGCTTTCTGAATGCAGGAACATTCCCAGAGCTGCCGTGACGTGCGGCATGACGAGCATGCCCGCGAGGTTTCCGGCATGTTCGGGCGTATCGCGCGCTGGTACGACTTTCTGAACCATCTGCTCAGCGGTGGCATGGACTATTACTGGCGGCAGCAACTGGTGCGCCAGATTATTCCCGGACCCACGGGTCGCGTGCTCGATCTGGCCGCAGGCACCATGGATGTGTCGCTGGAGATTCTGCGCCAGCACCCCGGTGTGACCGTGCCCGCGCTGGACTATTGCCTGCCCATGCTGGCTACCGGCAAATCAAAGCTGACCAAGGGCCGCAACGGGTTCATCATGCCCGTGCAGGCGGATGGTCGCTCGCTGCCGTTGCCCGACGAGAGCGTGGACTGCGCAACCATTGCCTTCGGCATACGCAACATCGTGCCGCGCAGCGATGCGTTCAGGGAGCTGCACAGGGTGCTGGTACCCGGCGGCAGGCTGTGCATTCTGGAGTTCGGAACGGGCAAGACGCCTGTCTGGAAAGGTTTTTACAATTTTTATCTCAACCGTCTGCTGCCTGTCATCGGAAAGGTTTTGTCCGGCGATTCAGGGGCGTACAAGTACCTTGCCGACACCATCATGGCGTTTCCCACGGCTGACGAGCTGGTACAGGAAATGATGGACGCAGGATTCCACCGCGCGTTCTACAAGCCCATGACTTCCGGCATCGTGTATCTGCACGTGGCGGAAAAGAAGGGCTGAGGGGCTGCAGCATGAGGGGGCGCAGGCACAGATGTTCCGCAGGGAACGCGTGCGACGGGTTGCCCCCGGAATGCTTCGTGGCCCGCGCTGTGTCTTTTCAGGCGGTCGTTTCAGGTATGGGCGGTGCAACGGCGCAGGCCGTTACCCCCGGACAAGCCAGACAAGCAGAACCCCGGCGCAGATTGCCGAGAGCCCCATGAGCCGTATGGCAGAGGGGCCGCGCTGCGCAAGCTCCATGAGCATGGCGGGCAGCTTGTCCGAAAAGATGACGTAGGGCAGACCCTCAAGAACGAGCGCCAGACCCAGAGCGGTGAGTAGTATATTCCAATCGATGTGCATGCGGGTCTTTTTTCATACCGGCCCGGACATGTCCACCCTGCCATAGGGGACAAGGAGAATAACGCATGATGACTTTCGACGACATTTCTTCCGGAAAAACCGCCGTGGCGGTAATCGGCCTCGGCTACGTGGGCCTGCCCCTTGCCGTTTGCCTTTCCGAACATTTCAAGACCATCGGGTTTGATATTTCCGAGCTGCGCGTGAAGGAACTTTCCGGCGGCATAGACCGTACCGGCGAAGTGGAAAACGACAGGCTCAAGGCCAGCAAGGTGGAGTTCACCACCGACCCTGCGCGCATCGGCGAAGCCGGTATCATCATCGTGGCCGTGCCCACCCCCATCGACTCGCACCGCAACCCGGACCTGACCCCCGTGCTCAAGGCTTCCGAGACCGTGGGCCGCAACATGTCCAAGGGTTGCATGGTTGTGTACGAATCCACCGTATACCCCGGCCTGACTGAAGAAGAGTGCGTACCCGTGCTGGAACGTCTTTCCGGCATGAAGTTCGGTACCGATTTTACCGTGGGCTACTCCCCCGAGCGCATCAACCCCGGCGACAAGGTGCACACCCTTGAAACCATCGTGAAGGTTGTGGCTGGTTCCGACGAGCGCACCCTTGATATCATTGCCTCCATGTACAGCACCGTGGTCAAGGTCGGCGTGCACCGCGCAAGCTCCATCAAGGTTGCTGAGGCTGCCAAGGTTATCGAAAATACCCAGCGCGACCTGAACATCGCCCTGATGAACGAACTTGCCATCATTTTCGACCGCATGGGCATAGATACCATGGAAGTGCTGCAGGCTGCCGGTACCAAGTGGAACTTCCTGCCCTTCCGTCCGGGCCTCGTGGGCGGCCACTGCATCGGCGTAGACCCCTATTATCTCACCTTCAAGGCTGAAGACCTCGGTTACCATCCGCAGGTCATTCTCGCCGGTCGCCGCATCAACGACTCCATGAGCAAATTCGTGGCCGAAAGTTGCGTCAAGGGTCTCATCCGCTGCAACCGCCTCATTCAGGGTGCCCGCGTGGGCGTGCTGGGCTTCACCTTCAAGGAAAACGTGCCGGATCTGCGCAACACCAAGGTCATCGACATGGTGCATGAACTGCGCGAATACGGCGTGGAAGTGCTGGTGCACGACCCCGTGGCCGATGCCGAGGAAGCACTGCACGAATACGGCCTTGCGCTGAACCACCTGCAGGAATTCACCAAGCTGGATGCCGTTATTCTGGCCGTTGCGCATGATGAATACCGCGCCATTGCACCTTCCCAGCTGCTCAGCTGGTTTGCAGAGCCCAAGAATGCCCTGCTGCTGGATGTGAAGTGCATGTTCGACACCGAAGCCGTTCGTGCCGCCGGCATGGAGTTGTGGAGACTGTAATTCGTGGAGCCTCTTCCCGTCATCAATTGCTGGGCCGATTGCTGAATTGGTTTCATGGAGGCGAGTTTGCGTCTCCGGAATGCCGAGATAGGTGAAAAGATCATAGCACAGGCGAGACCGTCTGACCGGCAGCGCATTGAGCGCATTGCCAGGGTGCGGGATGCGGTAGTTGTTGAGGCGCGCCTTCTGCCCGTCGATAACGAGGCGGGCAGGGCGGAAGACCTGGTCAATTACGTTCTGGAAAAGCGCGCATGACAGTTATTGTTGCCACTGCCACGCAGAAGGAAATGGAGGCAGTGCTCAAGGGGTTTAACGGTCGGGGACGTGTCGGGTGCCAGCTGCCTTCTCAGGGGCAGTGGTGCGAATCTCCCATAAACGAGCACCAATGTCTGCTGGCGGTTACGGGCGTGGGTCCTGTGAACGCGGCGCTGACTCTGGGGCGCATCATGGGAGAGTGTTTCGGCATTACCGGTGTGTTGAATCTGGGCATTGCAGGAACTTTTGACCCGCAGGCCTGTCCTTTGGGCAGCGCAGTACTTGCCGAAAGGGAAGTGTGGCCGGAATATGGTCTGCGCACGGCACAGGGTGTCGACAGCCGGGGCATAGCCTTTCCCTTATGGGGAGGAACCGACCCCGGTGTGGAGCAGCCGCTTGAGCAGGCCATATGGGATACCGTGGAGCTTTCTCCGGCTGAAGATCTGCGAAGGATAGGGCTCAACTGTCCCAAGGCACTGACGGGTACCAGCATCACCGTTGCCGGGGTAACCGGCACGGCGGAGCATGCTGCCATGTTCAGGGACCGCTATGGCGCGTTGACGGAAAATATGGAAGGCTTTGCCCTTGCACTGGGATGCCGGCAGGCCGGTGTTCCCTTTGTGGAGCTGCGTACGGTTTCCAACGTGGTTGGATCGCGCGCGGCGGCGGACTGGAAGCTGGACGAGGCGTTTGTCGCACTGGGGGCTGTTGCGCGTTCGCTGTTCGTCTGAGGCACCGGTCAGCCTGTGGGCGGCCTGTGCGTTGGGTAGTGATTCCGGAGGATAAGCCCTCTCCGGAGTCCGGTACTGGTTGTTTTGACTTTAACAAACGGATAATGTGATTTCATGCGAGAACTCATTGCGTACCTGACGGCGGAACAGCCCCGGATTAATGCGACTCTTGAAGAGGAGACGAGCCGTCTCAACGGTCTGGTGCGGCCCGTGGCTGCCCATGTGCTCAAGGCTGGCGGCAAGCGCCTGCGCCCGCTGCTCACGCTGCTGTTCGGCCGTATGCTTGGCTACGGTGCGGACGATATCTACCCGCTCGCATGTTCCGTTGAGCTTCTCCATTCCGCCACGCTGCTGCATGATGACATTATCGACGATGCCGACCTGCGCCGCGGCAATCCTGCTGCGCATACCCTGTTCGGCAACACCAAGACCGTGCTGGCAGGCGATGTGCTGCTTGCGCAGGCCAACGCCATTGTGGCCCGCTACGGTGATGCGCGCCTCACCACCTGTATTGCAGAAGCCATCATGGCTACCGCGACCGGCGAGATCGAAGAAATCGAATACCTTCGCAGCACCGAACATCCGCAGGAAACTTACATCGACATCATCAAAGGCAAGACCGCTTTCCTGCTGCAGGCTTCCTGCCAGATGGGCGCCATGGTGGCAAAGGCCACTCCCGCCCAGATTCAGGCCGCCACTGATTTCGGCATGAATCTCGGCATCGCCTTCCAGATCGTGGACGATGCGCTCGACTTTGCCCCTTCCGCCAAGGATATCGGCAAGCCCGTTGCCGGTGATCTGCGCGAAGGCAAACTCACCCCGCCTCTGTTGATGTATCGTGATAGTTTGCAGGCAGATGCGCGAAAATCATTTGTCCGGAACTTTGAAAACGGTACCTTTACCGAAGACGAGATTCTGGGCATTGCCGCCTCCATCCGGGAGACAGGCCTTGATGTGCGCACCCGCGAACTTGCGGACAGCTATCTCGCCAAGGCGCAGGCAGCGCTGGATACGCTGCCGGACTGCGCAGAACGCCTCATGCTTGGCCAGACCATAGAATATGTGAGAGACAGAAAGCATTAATCGAGGGAGCTGCATGGGAGAGGAGCACCGCACCGCACTGGCAATTACACCTGAAGCTCTGGCCAAGTGCCTTGCGCTGACCTTTCCGCCCGCCATGGTGCAGCTGGTGCAGGAGCTTGTGGCTCCGGTTCCGGCCTTCGATAATATCGCCAAGATCATTCAGAGCGATCCGGTCCTCTCGGCCACGGTGCTGACGCTGGTCAACTCCCCGTTTTACGGGATGAGCAGCAAGGTCACGAACCTTGAGCGCGCCGCCGTGGTGCTGGGCACGCGGGAAATTCTGAAGATCGCCCTGTCCATATCCTTTCAGCAGAATACGTCGGGGGCAATCAAGCGGGATAAGAAAACCCTGTTTGCAGACTGGCGTCTCTCCGTCTGGTCTTCCATTGCGGCGGAGCAGATAGCCGCCCGCACCGACCCCAAACAAGCTCACCTTGCCTACCTTGCCTCGTTGCTCAAGGATCTTTCGTTGTTTCTGTACCTGTGCCTTGAGCAGGGCGGACCGGAAGAGGCGGATGTTTGCTTTCTGTGGCTTGATGACAGCCAGATGGAGGCGGAGCGTGCCCGCTGGGGAGAAACCCATGCCGAGCTTACCCGCAGCCTGCTCAGCGGCTGGAAGCTGCCTGAACCCATTCTGGAAGCCATTGCCCATCATCATGACATGGAGGACCTTGAGTCCTGTTCGGTGATTACCCGCGGTGTGATTCTTGCCACCCGCTGGGCCGAGCTGCAGCATGCAGCCGTGCCCGACCACGGGGGCATAATCCAGTTCGAGATGCAACTGCGCGCCATGCTGGGGCTGGATGATGCCCAGCTTGAACTGCTGCGCGAGGAATGCACGCAGCGGTTCGAATCCCTTCTGCAATTGCTGGGCATTCAGAATGCCTCGCTGGACAGCCGGTTCTATTCCCAGTCGCTGCAGTCCATGCAGAGCTTCTATTTTCACGCCATGGAGATAAGCAGCGCCGTCAACGGGGTTGAGGGCATGGGCCGCATTATCTGCCGCCAGCTGCGCTGGAACTGGGGTATGGAGCACGCCCAGCTGGCCCTGCGCACTGCCGCCGGCAATTCGTATGTTCTCTTCACCCTCATGCCGGAAGAAGCCGCGCTGACCATGAACGAGGCTCCCTCTGTGGCCAAGCTGCCATGGAAGGTGAAGGGCGAGAAGGTGCAGTTCGGCCCCAAGGGACAGGTATACGGCGAACTGCGGTATGCCGTGCCTGCCAAGCCGCTGCGCCCCATGAGCGACATGCCGGTCTATTCCAATTTCATCACCTCCACGCTGCGCACCTACTACAAGGATCACGCTGTCATGGCGACCAAGGCCCGCGCGTTGCAGGCTTTGCCCATAGGTGTGGCGCTGGTCAGCCCCGAAGGAATTCTGCTGGACGCGAACCAGCGTTTCAATTCCTTTGACAACGACGGCTCAGGAGATGTCGTGGGGGAAAACGTGGTGGAGGTGCTGCGCCGTTCGCTGGGCATTCCCGCCGCGCCATTGCTTGATGCGTTGCGCATTGACGAACAGCGTCAGTCCATAAGCCAGCTGTTCTGCGTAACGGCAACCCGCCAGCAACGTCAGGAAGTGTGTCTCTATCTTTCCGTCCACAGGCATCAGATAGACTCCTCACCCGCCTTCCTCATTGTGCTGGAGGATATCTCCGAATTGTCCGCCATCGAGATGCAGGTGCTCAAGCAGCGCGATTTCCTCGAAAAGATGGTGGCAGCCATGCAGGAGAACATCTTTATCGTCGATATCGGCGGCACCGTGGTGTGGAGTGCTCCGGCAACCGCCTATCTCATGGGGCGCAATCTTTTCGACTTCACCAAGCCCACCGGCACCTTTGCGGGAGACTGGGGAGGTACCTTCCTCGCCTCAGGCCCTGCACCGGCCATGCCCGTGGAAGTGGATATCAATGATGGTGTGCAGGAAGCAGCCCAGCTGGAGCTTGTCTTCTCGCCCCTGCACGAGGCGGACGATGTTTCCCGCTCCTACCTTGTGGTCGGGCGTGATCTTACCGTCATCCGCAGGCTGGAGAGCACGATTCGCCAGCAGGCCATGTTTGACGGTTTGACCGGCCTTTTCAACTATTCGCAGTTCAACACTGTGCTCGCCCGCGAGGTGGAGCGCAGCAGCAGAACCGGCCGGGGCATGGGGCTCATCTTCTTCGACCTCGACCGCTTCAAGCAGGTGAACGACACCTACGGGCACCAGACCGGAGACCGTCTGCTCAAGCTTATTGCCAAGGGCGTGATGCAGAGTGTGCGCAAGGGGATGGATTTTCCCTGCCGCTACGGCGGTGATGAATTCGCCATTGTGGTGACGGAAGTGGACAGGCCGACATTGGAGAAAATGTGCGACCGCCTGCACGATATGGTGCGCAAACAGTGTCAGGACGCTGTTTCCCTGAGCATGGGGGTGGCAATGCTGCGGCCCGAAGAAAGCGCGGAGCAGCTTCTGCAGCGCGTGGACAAGGCCAGCTATACCGCCAAGCACAAGGGCGGCGCCCAGACCTGCTGGGAAGATTAAGAGAAGAATTTGGGAGGTAAGATGCCTCCGGCGGGGAGGGGAGATGATCTCCCCTCCACCCCTCGACAGGGGGAAGATTGTTCGAGTTGACTCTCCCTTAAAGTACTCCGGCTGAAAGAAAAAATTTTTAGCATCTGTATAGTTGTGAGAAGGGGTTAATGGGTTTCCAAAGGCCTTTAGCTGTTGGCGAAAGCCTTACAGATATAGAGAGCAGAGCTGATGGTTATCCCTTTGGTCATAGCGAAGCGCTCTTAAAAAACTATACGCCATAGGCAAAATTCATCCCGTCCGGCACTGCACCCCGCCTTTTGTTTCCCGTTTTCACTCAACCAATTTTGGCCTTCCCAAATGGCGCAAATGCCAGTATGGAGTGCCCAACCGATAACCACAGCAACCCAATTTTCAGGAGAAGCACATGCTGCGGCGCATTGAAGTAGGGCTGCGCGCCGGTGTCGTTGACACCGTAGGACGCAAGACAGCGCATAAGATCAAGGAATCTTTGGGACTCGACGTGGCTGATGTGCGTCTGGTCAAGGTTTTCACGGTAGACGGGCTGGACGATGCGCAGGTTGCGCAGCTGGTCGAAGCAGCCGGTCTGCATGATCCGGTACTTCAGGAAGCGTCGATCACTCCCGTATCCTCTGACGCGGACTGGGTGCTTGAGGTGGGTTTCCGCCCCGGTGTTACCGACAACGAAGGCCGCACCGCACGCGAGACCATTGCCATTGTGCTCGGTCTTGCCAAGCGCGCGGGCGTTTCCGTCTTCGTATCCAACCAGTATCATATTTACGGCAAGCTCACCGAAGCTCAGGTGGACTCCATCGGCCGTGACCTGCTCGCCAACGAACTGATTCAGCGGTACGAGTATGTCAGCGGCGATGCATGGCGCGCTGCCCCCGGATTCAAGCCCTTTGCGGCCCGCGTTTCCGGTCAGGCAAGCAGCGAAGTTGCCATCATTCCCTTCTCCACCATGACGGATGAGCAGCTTGTTGCGTTCTCCCGCGAGAACACGCTGGCCCTGTCGCTGGAAGAGCTGCACACCATTCGCAGCCACTATGCCGGTGTCGCAGTACGCGAGGCCCGCGCTGCACAGGGGCTGCCCGCAGACCCCACCGATGCGGAAATCGAAGCACTGGCCCAGACTTGGTCCGAGCACTGCAAGCACAAGATCTTCTCTTCGCGCATCGACTACACCAATGCCGAAACCGGCAAGCGCGAAGTGGTGGACAACATCTACAAGACCTTTATTCAGGGTTCCACCAAGACCCTGCGTGAGCGCATGGGCAAGGACGACTTCTGCCGTTCCGTGTTCAAGGACAACGCAGGCGTCATTGCCTTCAACGACACGCACGACGTGTGCATCAAGGTGGAAACCCACAACTCGCCCTCTGCGCTGGACCCCTACGGCGGCGCACTGACCGGCATTGTGGGCGTGAACCGCGACCCCATGGGCACCGGCATGGGCGCGAACATGGTCTGCAATACCAACGTATTCTGCTTTGCCTCTCCCTTCCATGAAGGTGAGCTGCCGCCCCGTCTGCTGCATCCCCAGCGCGTGCTTGAAGGCGTGCGCGAAGGCGTGGAGCACGGCGGCAACAAGTCCGGCGTGCCCACCGTGAACGGCTCCATCGTGTTCGAGGACCGCTACCTCGGCAAGCCGCTGGTATATTGTGGCACCGTGGGCCTCATGCCCAAGGAGCTGCACGGCAAGCCCGGTCACTGCAAGAAGGCCATGGTAGGCGATATCATCGTCATGGCCGGCGGTCGCATCGGCAAGGACGGCATCCACGGCGCGACCTTCTCTTCCGAAGAGCTGCACGAGGAATCTCCGGCCACTGCGGTGCAGATCGGCGACCCCATCACCCAGCGCAAGATGTATGACTTCATCATGCGCGCCCGTGACAAGGGCCTGTACAATGCCATTACCGACAACGGTGCAGGCGGCCTTTCCTCCTCCGTGGGCGAAATGTCCGAAGATACGGGCGGCTTCCGCATGGACCTTTCCAAGGCTCCGCTCAAGTACGACGGCCTGCGTCCGTGGGAAATCCTGCTTTCCGAAGCACAGGAACGCATGACGCTGGCTGTTCCCACCACCCACATCGACGAGTTTATGCAGCTTGCCGGTGAAATGGACGTGGAAGCCACCGCCCTTGGCGAATTCACCGACAGCGGTTACTTCCATGTGACCTACGGCGACAAGCCTGTTGCTTATCTGAGCATGGACTTCCTGCACGACGGCGTGCCGCAGATGCAGCTGAAGGCCGAATGGAAGCGCCCCGAGCATGCCGATCAGGCCATTGAAGTGGCAGACGCCGATCAGGGTGGCCTGCTCAAGACCATGCTGGGCCGTCTGAACATCTGCTCCAAGGAATATGTGGTCCGCCAGTACGACCATGAAGTGAAGGGCGGCAGCGTTATCAAGCCCATGGTGGGCGTGAAGCGCGACGGTCCTTCCGATGCTGGTGTTGTGCGCCCCCGTCTGGACTCCGAAGCCGGTATCGTGCTTTCGCACGGCATCTGCCCCCGCTACAGCGATTACGACGCATACTGGATGATGGCCAACGCCATTGACGAAGCCGTGCGTAACGCCGTGGCCGTGGGTGGCGATCTGCGCCACATGGGCGGCTGCGATAACTTCTGCTGGTGCGACCCCGTGCAGTCGGAAAAGACCCCCGACGGCCAGTACAAGCTTGCCCAGCTGGTCCGTGCCAACCAGGCGCTGGCTCACTTCTGCCTTGCCTACGGCGTGCCCTGCGTGTCCGGCAAGGACTCCATGAAGAACGACTACACCGGCGGCGGCGTGAAGATATCCATTCCGCCCACGGTGCTGTTCTCCGTCATGGGCGTTATCAAGGACGTGAACAAGACCACCACCTCGGACTTCAAAAAGGCCGGAGACCGCATCTACATGCTGGGCGCAACCCTGCGTGAACTGGGCGGTTCCGAGCTTATCGACGAACTGAAGCTGAGCGCGGCCGCCGTGCCGCAGGTGGATGCCCTTGCAGCCCGCACCCGTTACCTTGCCGTGCACGAGGCCATTACCTCCGGTCTGGTCAACGGCTGCCATGACTGCTCCGATGGCGGCATGGTCGTAGCGCTTGCAGAAATGGCTCTGGCTGGCCGTCTGGGTGCCTCTGTGGACCTCGACAAGCTCGTCACCGTCGGTAGCCTGAACAAGGCCGAAGCGCTCTATTCCGAGTCTGCTTCCCGCCTTGTGGTGACCGTGCCCGCAGCCAAGGCCGATGCCTTTGAAGCCCTGTTCAAGGGCCAGCACATCGCCTGCCTCGGTGAAGTCACCGCCAGCGGCCTGTTCACCGTGACTTCCGGCTCCTCCAAGCTCATCAGCGAGAATGTGGAAGAGCTGGCCAAGTCCTTCAAGGGAACGCTGCAGTTCTAAGCGATTCGCTGGATTACAAGAGATAATGAGAAGCCCCCGTCCGCAAGGACGGGGGCTTTTTTGTTATAAAGCTATGGGAACTCAGTCGCGTTACTGTGGAATTGCGTTTCAATCTGCGCGTATGCTTGCGGGTGATGTGTTCATTATCTGTAACAACGAAAGGAGAATGCAATGAACCAGACCCGCAAACACGGAAAATCGGCCCGCCCAATGCCCTCGTCACCTCGTAGTGCCGCAAACAGCCAGACGCGCCCCATGTCCACGGAGGAATACCTCCGCACTGAAGTCTTCGACGATCAGAACCGCATGCAGCAAAAGCGGATGGCGAACCTTGCACAGTTGGAGCGCCGCGCAGAGGATACGCCCATCTCCATG
>JBKEAK010000070.1:0-15982 GCA_047972125.1 Halodesulfovibrio sp. | reverse complement strand
GATTGACCTATATTAGATAGTGAATAAGATGCTGCCAGAGTGTGTTTTTAGAAATGCTAAGCGGGGAGGTTGCATGGATGTCTCAAGAATAGCGCGGTTATTTATGACTGACCGCAGTCCCGGAACTTTACTTGTCGGCGCACTTTATCGCGAGGACATGACTCAGGTAGAGCTTTCCTAAAAAACTGGCATACCGCGTCGCCATATTTCCGAGATGGAGAACAATAAACGCGTGATCGGTAAGGTTAATGCCAAGAAGCTGGCAGAAGCTTTGAATATGGATTACCGGATGCTCTTATAGCGCAAATTTGCCAACGCGGGAAATTAGCTAGTCGCAAGAAAGTAATAAAAGAGAGCTACAAAGGTCGGAGCGGTACCGCTCCGGCCTTTGTTTTGGCCTTTAGTATCAAATTGGTAACTACCGCACAAAATTGTGGGTACTTGTTAAAATGTCGTATGCGGTTAGTATGTCTTGTCTGATTCACTCCACACAAAGAAGGATAAAGAACAATGAACGTAATAGCCCTGAACGGCAGCCCGCGTAAGAAGAACTGGAACACCGTATCCCTGCTTGAGCATGCGCTGGCTGGCGCGGCATCGCAAGGCGCAGAGACTGAGCTGGTTCATCTCTATGATCTCAAATTTTCCGGCTGCATCAGCTGTTTCGCCTGCAAGAAGCTGGACCGCAAGAAACGCTGCGTCTGTGCCGTTAAGGACGATCTCACCCCTGTGCTTGAGCGTATTGCGAGCGCTGATGCGCTGATTCTCGGTTCTCCCATCTATTATGGTACGGAAACGGCTGCCATGCGCGCTTGTTTCGAACGCTTGTGCTTTCCGTACAATCCGTATGCCGAGGACTGGAAGTGTGAGTTCGGCCGGGTTATTCCCACCGCGTTGCTGTACACGATGAACATTTCTGAAGAGATGATCGACAGCTACGGCTACCATTCCCATTTCTCCCTGATGGAGCGGACAATGGCTATGCACTTCGGAACCTGCGAAGTGATGCTCTGTACCGATACTCTGCAGTATTCCGATTACAGCAAGTATGAATCGGCAAAGTTTGACGGAGTCGCAAAGGGGAAGCGCCACGAAGAAGTCTTCCCGCAGGACTGCCAGCGTGCATATGAGCTTGGCAGCCGCATGGCCCGCCCGCTTGCCGGTTAGCATATACAAATCCCCCGCTGTCATGAGCAGCGGGGGATTCTCTTTGATTAGTCAGCGCAGGCGCAATGTAACTGCCCTTGCGACAGTCCCTGCACGAGACGTGTGTATCTTGCCCCGAAGTGTACCGGCTTAGCTCCGGACAAACTCCATGAGGGAGGTGTAGTCCTCCTTGTCCGCAGCCTGCAACGCGGCAATATATCTCTCCCGTTCGTCTCCGTGCTGCACAAGGGAGCGCCCGCCCCAACTGAAAGGTTCTCCCCCGAGGCGCTGTATCAGCAGGTCCGCCATCATTCGGGCATGTCGTCCATTACCGTTGGGGAAAGGATGTATTGCCACAAGCCGGTGGTGAAAGCGGGTTGCGAGTTCGTCGGGTTGAAAGGACTTGTGTTCTATCTGGAAGGACACATCGGCAAAGAGATTCCTGAGTTCAACGGGAATCATCTGCCATTCTATTCCGATGTTCTTGTTGCTCCTGCGATACGTGCCAGCCCACTTCCAGGTTTTGTCGAACATCTTTTTATGAAGATCGCGCACAAAAAGGTCGTCGAGCAACTCGCGTTTGTGCTGCTTCAGTGCCCAGTTCAACCCATCCAGAATGTTCTGCTGCTCCCACTCATTGAGCGCATCCTGTGTGGTGATGTGGTCGGGAATCAGGCCGGATGCTTCATCCGCGTTCAGCGGTGTCGCGCCGGGAGGATAGGTATATTTCATCGCCACAGTTCCTTGGTCCGTTTGCGCAGCAGGGTCTCTGCCAGTTCTTCAATCTGGGTGCTGGTAAGTTCGCTATCAACGGACTGTTCTTCCAGCGCCATGGTGTGGCTCACCCGCAGCACGCGTTCGCGCGCCACTTCCTTGGCTCGTTTCTGCAGTGTTTCTGCAATGCCATGTTTGGGCACGAGTGCGTATTGCAGCTCGCAATCCAGCGCTGTGGCTATTTTGCGAAGGGTGCCGAGGGTGATTGAGTCTGCAGCTTCTGACGCCTCAAGGCTCAGAACACCGGCACCAGTCATGCCGAGACGTGCACCGAGAGCGGCGGAACTCATGCTGAGTGCCGTTCGTATGGCATGAATCCACCCCTTGCCGGGGCGCGGAGGGAGTGCAGCCTTGCGCCAGAGCGCGAGAGTTGCATCAATTTGTCGTATTTTCAGTGTGTTATAGCTCATGTCCTGATCCGCAGCGAAAGCCTGTTCGTATTGTTTTGCAAGCTATAGCTTGTAATTGTGTAATTTGTAAACAAGTTATAACTTGTAATTATAAAATTTGAATAAAAGTTTTAACTTTCTTTTTTATGACTGATAAGAAAGCTATAGCTTGTTTTGTTAATTTTATTGCCTGAAATAAAAAGAAATCCCCCGCTGCCATGAGCAGCGGGGGATTCATTTTGAGTCGTATACGGGACGCGGCTACTTGCTTGCCAGACCGAGGCGGTCAGCAATGGCCTTGGCAGCGATAAGGGTGAACTCTTCGGGTGAGAGCTTGTCCTTGGCTTCGGCATCCACCAGCAGTTCGGGAGCGTTTGCCAGCGACATGTCGGGCGTAACACCGTATTCCGGCGGGAAGGTGTTGGTGAAGTACATATCCTGAAAGCCGGAGAACTTCAGTGCGTGGGCGGTTGCGTCCAGCACGGCGCTCTGGCCTTCCTTGATCAGGCCAAGCTCGATGGCGCGTTTGAGACCGGCAAAGCACTCGCCGCCCTGCGTGCAGGCGATGTGGCCGTGCATGTTTGCTTCGATCATGGAATCCATGATCTGCTGCTCGGTCACCTGAATCACCTGGAAGGCTTCGTGCCCGCCAATGGCCTCGAACTGTTCAGCAAAGTGCTTCACGCGGGGGAAGGAAACCGGATTGCCGATCATGGCGGCCTGCGCCACGGAAGGCGTTACCTTGACCGGCTTGTATTCGCGTTCCTTGGGGTCTTCCACGCTGTAGTAGCGGTAGACAGGGTCGGCATGGTGCGACTGCACGCCGAAAACGCGGGGTAGTGCGGTGATGATGCCGAGGCGGAACAGCTTGAGGAAGCCGCCCATGACGGCGGTAATGTTGCCCGCGTTGCCGATGGGCACGAAAATGCACTTGTCGGCCACGTCCCAGTTGTACCACTGGGCCACTTCAAAGGCGTAGGATTCCTGACCCAGAATGCGCCAGCTGTTCTTGGAGTTGAGCAGGGCCACGCGGTAGTTTTCCGCCAGATGCTCAACAACCTTCATGCAGTCGTCAAACACGCCGGGCACTTCCAGCACGGTTGCGCCGGAGCCGAGCGGCTGGGAAAGCTGCTGGGGAGTTACCTTGCCGTGGGGCAGCAGCACCACGGATTTGAGCGGCTTGCCGACGTAGGAGGCATACAATGCTGCAGCAGCCGACGTGTCTCCGGTTGACGCACACACGGTGAGCACTTCGTCCCAACCGTGCTTGCGCACCAGCGCCTTGAGGTAAGAGAATGCGCAGGCCATGCCGCGATCCTTGAAGGATGCACTGGGGTTCTGCCCGTCGTTCTTGTAGGCGAACTGCACACCGGTCTTGGCAACCAGATGTTTGCTGGCTTCCACGATGGGGGTGTTGCCCTCGCCAAGGTAGACGATGTCTTCTTCTTCCACCACGGGAGCCATAAGCTCGTAGAAGCGGAAGATGCCGCGCAGTGCGGTGTTGCGCGAGCTTGCGCGCTCATCGAAAATTTCGCGCCATTCGTCGCCGGAGGTTTCCGCCAGCTTGTCGAAGGCAAGGTTGTCCAGCATGAACACGCCGCCGCAGCTGGGGCAGGTGTACAACAATTCATTCACGCCGTGGCGTTGTCCGCAGCCAAGGCAGAAATACTCCATATCTCCCCTGTATCGGGGGAACACGTCCGCGTTTCGCATTATGCCTGTTCCTCGTGTTTCTTTTTCTGCCAAGCCTTTTCTTCACCACGTGCCAGACGCCCGATGTTCTCGCGGTGCGTCCAGTACACAAGCGCCATCACCACCAGTGACAGCGGGATATAGGACCAGCCGCCGCCAAGGAAGAGCAGCAGCGGCATGACGGTTACCAGCGTGAGAGAGCCGAGGGAAACATAGCCGGAACGCCAGATGACCAGCGCGCAGGCAATGGCTGCAAGCAGGATGCTGTTGAAGGCCAGCGGAATGAAAATGCCGATGGTGGTGGCAACAGCCTTGCCGCCCTTGAAGTCGAGAAACATGGAATACACATGGCCGCCCAGAGCCGCCAGCGCCACGCAGGAGAGGAACAGGGGATTTTCGCTGATGCACATGCCTATCCATACAGGCAGGGTGCCCTTCAAAAGGTCACAGAGCAGCGTGGCAATGCCCCAGCGGGTGCCGCACAGGCGCGCCACGTTGGTTGCCCCCACATTACCGCTGCCGCCGGTGCGCGGATCAATACCGCAGGTGGCTCTGGCAATGATCAGGCCGAAGGGAATGGAGCCGACAATGTACGCAATGAACAGCCAC
The DNA here is from genome assembly GCA_047972125.1 of Halodesulfovibrio sp. Taxonomy (GTDB): domain Bacteria; phylum Desulfobacterota; class Desulfovibrionia; order Desulfovibrionales; family Desulfovibrionaceae; genus Halodesulfovibrio. The sequence continues at coordinate 11,372 of JBKEAK010000070.1, read as the reverse complement.
AGAATTATACCCAGCATATTCTCTCCTCTTCAGCGAATGAAGAAATTTGTATCCGTTATTCTTCCATCACATCCAGAATCTGGATTTCGTTTTCCAGCGGATGCACCTTGCCGATGCGCACCTGCAGGTGCTGACCGGGGTACACCTTGTCTCCGAACGACTTGCGCCGCCCGCGCACGAAAATCTGTTCCCGCGGCAGGGAAACGGTAACGAACATGTCGTTATCTTCCGTGACCACGGCGTCCCACCATGCCTTGTCGCCACGCTGCTTGAAGTGCAGCAGCTTCCAGTACCGTGGGCGCAACCGCTGAATCTGTCCCACGGCATCAAGACGGGAACTCAGCAACGGCAACATGGCAATCAATTCATCCTTTGTCCACCGTGGAGTGCCGTCGTGCAGCATGTGCAGCACCTGCGCCACGTTCACAAGGTCGGGATAGCGGCGCAGCGGCGAGGTGATGGGGCTGTAGCCGTCCACACCTATGCCGCGATGCGGCTTGGGCAGCGGTTCCAGCAGGGCGGACGAAAGCGATTTCACCACGCGGGCTATGTCGTGCGGTTCGCTCCATATGCCCGCATATTCCTTGGGCACGGCCACATCCTGCGTGCGGTGCAGCAGGGCCACCTCGTGCTGGCGGCCCCAGAGCGACACGGCGGAGTTGGCCAGAATCATCATTTCGCTGACCAGCAGCATGGACCGGGGAACAGGATCGGGGTCCTTGATTTCCACCTTGGTGTCTGCACCCTCGCCGGAGAGTACGAGCTTGGGGTCGTCGCGGTCGATGATTACGGCACCGCGCTTGACGCGCTTTGCAATGAGCAGGTCTGCCAGTTCCAGCGCGGGCAGGATCTGATCCTTGTGCGCTGCGGCGGGGGTGCTGTCGCCTTCACCTTCGATCACGGCTTCGCAGTCGATGTAGGTGAGGTTGGCAGCAAGGCGCACCCATGTGATCTGCGGTTCGCAGGCAAGCAGGTCGCCTTCGGGCGAAACGGTCACATGCAGCACCATGGAGGGGCGCAGTTCCCCGGCCTTGAGGCTGTAGAAATCCGTCCCCAGCAGTTCGGGCATCATGTTGCCGTTGCCCTCGGGCAGGTACACGCTGGTGGCGCGGCGCATCACTTCCTTGTCAAAGCCGCTGCCGAAGGGCCATTCCAGCGCGGGGCAGGCTATGGCAATGTGCAGCTTGTACGAGCCGTCTGCCGCGCGGGTGATGCTGAAGGCATCGTCGATATCGCGCGTGCTGGCGGAATCTATGGAAATATAGGTGCGCTCGTCAGGTGCGGCGGCCTTAGCGGTTACGCGCTCCTGCAGGGCGGCAATGTCCGCTGCAAAGGGCTCGGCCCACGCGTCCGTGGGGTCGTAGCCTGCGCGGTCGAGCCAGAAGTTGTGGTGCGCGGGAACAAGCCTCCATGCCTGCGCCAGCTTCAGGGCCATGTGCGGGTCTTCGGGCAGTCCCTTGGCGAGCAGCTTCCAGACCTGGTCCACCTCGTGGTTGTCCGGGTCTGCCATGCGGCCAAGTATGACCTGCTTCAAACGCTCACGCAGTTCGCCTTCCGGTTCCTTGCCGACAGGCTTGCCCTTGATCACGTTGTCCCACAGGGCGAGGAAGAAGTCCTGCCCCTGCGTGACCAGCAGTTCGCGCTCTTCGCGCTTCTGCTCTTCTATCTTTCTGGCTTCCACACGGTCTGCGGGATAAATTTCAAAGTCCGGGGGCGAGAAGCGAAAATGCGTCTTGCAGCCGATCATGGCGTGGCCGAGTGCGGCAACATCATCCACGTCGGGGGCGGTGAAGAGCAGCTCGGCAAACCATTCTATGGAAGCCTTGTCCACTTCGCCCTGTGCAAGGTCCCACAGTTCCAGCGGATCGATTTCCGCTTCGCGTGCATCGCGGCGGCTGTGGTGGCCTTCAAGGATATCGGCGATCTGCTGGCGGGTGTGTTCGCCGGAATAGGTGGGGCCTGCCCACGGCAGAATGCGCGCGGATGCGAGTTTCATCTCGCGCTTGCTCATGGTGAGCAGCCGGAGCTTGCCGGATTGTTCTTCAAGAACCCACGCCACCTGCGCCTTGTTGCCGTGCATGAATTCCACGACGCAGCCGGGGCCCGGAAACCGGACCAGAGAAGATGTCATACTGCCTGCTTTATGTTCTGCCGCTTCTGTCGCAAGCGCGGGCGGCCTGTTGGTGAACGCTGTTACAAACCGGGGTGTTGCCCCGTCCCCTGCCGGAAAGCCCGCTGCGAAGTGCCTTCCGGAAGCCCGTACAGGGGGAAAATTCATGTCACGGGGAGGAGCCGGACGGCCCCTCCCCATGGTGAATGCTCTGCAAACGCGCGTGCCCGATAAAGGCAACGCCGTGTTGCGTGATTAGTGCTTGAACGAACGCTGGCCCGTGAACACCATGGCGACCTGCGGGCTGGCTTCGTTGACTGCCTGAATCACTTCGTGGTCGCGCACGGAGCCGCCGGGCTGCGCAATGGCGGCAACGCCGTGTGCAAGTGCGGCATCCACACCATCGCGGAAGGGGAAGAAGCCGTCGGAAACCATGGCGGTTCCCATCAGGCCGCCCTTTTCGGCGCGGGTGCGGGCTTCGATATCGCTGAGCACTTCGGCCAGCGCGGGATCGTTCTGTGCCTTGAGCTTGAGTTCGTACAGAGACATGTTCTGCTCCTTGAAGGCGAGCATGTCTGCGAACTTGGTGTATGCCTTGTGCACGGTGAGCTCAACGCAGCCCACGCGGTCCTGCTCGCCCGTGCCGATGGACACGGTGGCGCCGCTGCGGGCAAAGATGATGGAGTTGGAGGTAACGCCGGATTCAATGGCCCATGCGAAGAGCAGGTCTTCTGCTTCCTGCGCGGTGGGCTTGCGGGCTGCTACCTGCACGCCGTTCTTCTCTGCGGTGGCGGGGATGAAATCGTCCACGGAGAGAATGCGGTTGCGGAAAGACTGCTGGATGATGATGCCGCCGTCTGCAAGGCACTTGAAGTCGAGGAAAGGTTCGTTGACCAGTTCCTCAAGGCGGGCCATGCCGGGGATATGCAGAATGCGCAGGTTTTTGCGCTTCTTCAGGATATCCACCACGCCTTCTTCGAAGTCGGGCGCGGCCACCACTTCAAAGTAGGCGCTGTTCACCAGTTCGGCTGCGGCCTTGTCCATGGGGCGGTTCACCACCACGGCTCCGCCGAAGGCGGCGATGCGGTCGCTCCAGAAGGCTTTGTCCAGCGCGTCTGCAATGCCCTTGTCGGACCATGCGGCTCCGCAGGGGTTGTTATGCTTGAGGATGAGGGCAGCGGGCTTGGCAGTAAGGTACTGCAGCATGTTGATGCCGTTGTCCACGTCCGTGAGGTTGGTCTTGCCGGGGTGCTTGCCTGCCTGAATCATGTGTTCTTCAGTCAGGGCGGAAACGAGGCCCTTGCCCGGACCGCGGAAGGTAACACCACCAAGGGTAAGGGAGCCCTCTGCCAGTTCGTACAGGGCGGCAGGCTGGTCCGGGTTTTCGCCGTAGCGAAGGCCCTTTTCTTCACCTTCCAGCGTCCAGGTGCGCTTGCGGTACACAAGTTCCCTGTCGCCGAGGCGGACGGTCATGTCTGCCGGAAACGGATCTCCGAGGATCGTCTTGTACATGTTCTTAAGGTCGCTCATCTGGTCTCGACTCCCATGGTTGTCCCGAAATTGTGAAATGCCCACGTCTCTCTTGCGCGAGGCGCAAGAAAATAGCACACACCGCGCCGACGGGCAATTTTCATTTGCTGCACTTCGCGGATTAACGTAGCCTTACCGCACCGTCGGGGCGACAGGATACAGGGTCAGGATGCAGGCATGGTGCGGTTTGGCCAGCAGCGTTACTGCCGCAATGCGTATGCCGTGCCCGCCGGAGTTGAGATGGCTCCCCATGCGGGGATGGAATAATAAAAAAGCCCCCTTTCGGGGGCTGATATATGAGGTCGCAGAATGGAACGTGCATTACGCAAGCTGGCAGCCCAGCTCAACGCCTACGACGAGGCGTCTCTTATGAACCTGTGGGAGCGCTACGCCAAGGAAGTGGAGCAGTTTGAACCCACCAAGCGATGGGAAGAATCCGCTCTCATGTTTTCCTTCATTCAGGCGGTGCGCTGGAAGAACCAGTTGTTCAACCACCACTGGGCTCAGTCTGCCCGCCCTGACCACATGGGCCTGCCGCCCCAGTCCTCGTTCACGCTGCTGGAAGAGGTGCCTTCGCCCGGCGGTGTGCCGCAGGATGCTGCGTCCGGTAATGCATCATCAGATGACGGGCCAGCTGGCGGGGATGGCGCTAAGAAGCGTGCCAAGGTGCTCAGCTTCCGGCCGCGCGAGTCCGACTAATCCATACATAATGTAGTAGTAATAGCGGATGTTCTCCACGTAGTGGACAGCTTCGTATCCGCGGCTGTACCCGTATTTGGTCTGGGAATAGTATTTTTCCCAGGCCAGCAGGGGCAGCGTCTTTTTCAGCTCATGCCACGTGCGGCCGGTGCCGCCCATTGAACGGGACAGGTTTATGGCATCCTGCACGTGTCCCAGTCCCTGGTTGTAGCTTGCCAGAGTGAAGAACCAGCGGTCCCACGGGTCCAGATCCATGGACTCGAATTCACCCCACAGCATTTTCAGGTACTTGGCCCCGCCCTTGATGGACTGCTTGGGGTCGGTTCTGTCCACGCCCAGCACGCGTGCGGTGCTCTGCGTGATCTGCATGAGCCCTTTCACGCCGGTCTTGCTGGTCGCATCCGCATCGAAGCGCGATTCCTGATAGATCACGGCTGCCAGCAGCAGCGGGTCTATGCCGTAGGTCTTGCTGTACTTCAGGATGGAGTCGCTGTAGCGGGGCAGGTTCGAACGGATGGAATCCGACAGGTTGACCAGCTCGTAATAATCGGCTTCGTCCGGCAGAAAGCCGAAGTACCGTTCGTGCAGGGTCGCTATCTGATTGTCCTGCTCGCGTTCCTGCCAGAATTCGGTAAGCGCCTTGTGCAGGTCTTCGTATTCCGAGCGCCAGAACCAGCGATAGTTGATCTCGCGATTGATGGTCTTGGCGGGCTTTACGCTGAGGAAGAAGGGCTGCCAGAGGCTGTAGCTCCAGTCGTCCACAAGGGCAAAGCGGGCGCGGTCTTCATTCAGGGTATCCAGAATGGGAGTAACGCGCACGCCGTCTACCTTGCTGGTCCACGGCACACAGTTCACGCCCTCGGCAGCCTCCGACAGGGTGTCGGCAAGGTAGCGCTGCTGGGTGGTCAGAATGGGATTATCGCAGATTTCCTGCTCATCCCGGAGGGAATAGCGTTTTGAGCTGTGCAGCAGAACCGGACGCGAGGTTGCATAGGCCGGGCCTGCAACGATGGGGCTTTCAAGTGATTCCGGGGCCTTGCCGCCGAGTCCCACAACCAGATGCACGTTGCCCTCTCTGAGGGCCTGCATGGCCTGGGCCGGGGAGTCTACTTCGATTATTTCGAGATGATAGCCTTTTTCGGCTGCGAAAAGGGTGAGCAGTTCCTGCTCGAATCCCGGCCCGTAGGGCGAGATGGAGGCGGAAACGCGCTCGGTTTTGGGGGCGGCGACCCGTAAGATGGGTACACCGTCCACATGGTCTGGCTGGCCGGCGTCCCATTGGAGGATGGCAGCTTGCAGACTGATGAGCAGGGCAATGGCGAGCCATTCCAACCTGCGGACCTTGATGTGCATTGTCATGTTTTTTCGTCTTCCTTTTGGGGAGCAGGGCAGTGGCCGCTGCGCCATGCGGTGCTGCGGGTGCCCGGGCGCCCGGGGGGTGTGACGAGCGGAATTCCGGCATCCCTGTAGGATGGAAGGATTCCACAGCGCTGGAGACTGCGCCTCCGGCGTGCTCCGCCGCGTTAAGCAGCCCTTGCTTCAGGAGAACAAGGGCGAGGGAAAAGGCATTGAAAGTATGTGATTTTCGCGCTGGAAGAGATTGACGTTGTCGCGGTCTGTGTATTAAGAGATGATGCCTTTTCTGCGTTCCGTAAACGCGGAGTCGTCGGGAAAGGGGACTTCCATGTCATAAGGAGAGGCTAATGTCAAACGTAATCGTAATGGGTACTCAGTGGGGCGACGAGGGCAAGGGCAAGATTGTCGACCTGCTTACCCGCGAGATAGACGTCATCGTTCGCTTTCAGGGTGGTAACAATGCCGGTCATACTGTCATAGTGGGTGACAAGCAGTATATTCTGCATCTCATCCCCTCCGGCATCCTGCATGAAGGCAAGAAATGCCTCATCGGCAACGGCGTAGTTCTTGACCCGGGCGTATTCTGGCAGGAAATCGAGAAACTCGACGCCAAGGGTGTGGACGTTAGCCCTGCCCGACTGAAGATAAGCAAGAAAACGCACGTCATCATGCCGTACCATAAGTGTCTTGATGGCGCTCGCGAAGAATACAAGTCCGCTACCGACAAGATCGGCACCACCGGTCGCGGTATCGGCCCCTGTTACGAAGACAAGGCTTCCCGCGTGGGCATCCGCGCCGGAGACCTCGCCGATCCCGAACTGCTCAAGTCCAAGATCGTGAACGCGCTGGTGGAAAAGAACGCGCTGTTCACCGCTCTGTATGGCCGCGAGGCCATGGACGTGGACACGGTCTTTGAAGAAGTCATGGAAGCCGGCCGCAAGCTGGTTCCCTACCTCGCAGACGTTTCCACCGAAATCTGGGACGCATTCAACGCCGGCAAGAGCGTGATGTTTGAAGGTGCTCAGGGTATCCATCTGGATATCGACCACGGCACCTACCCCTACGTCACCTCCTCCAACACTGTTGCGGGCAACGCATCTGCCGGTGCGGGCATTCCCGCCGGCAAGCTCGACCGCGTTATCGGTATCGTGAAGGCCTACACCACCCGCGTTGGTGCCGGTCCCTTCCCCACCGAGCAGATGAACGAAGACGGCGACTACATGCAGCAGAAGGGCCACGAGTTCGGTGCCACCCCCGGTCGCAAGCGTCGCTGCGGCTGGCTTGACCTTGTGGTGCTGGGTGAAACCGCTCGTCTGAACGGTCCTACCGAGTTTGCCCTGACCAAGCTGGACGTGCTGAGCGGCATGAAGGAACTGAAGCTGTGCGTGGCATACGACTACAGAGGCGAACGTGTTTCCGTTGTTCCGCAGGAGCAGAACTCCATGGCACACGTGACCCCCGTGTATGAAAGCATGCCCGGCTGGGACGAAGACATTACCGGCATTACCGAGTGGAGCAAGCTGCCCGAGAACTGCCGCAAGTACGTTGAGCGCATCGAAGCTCTCACCGGCGTACGTGTGTCCCTTGTTTCCGTAGGTCCCGAGCGCGACCAGACCATCTTCCGCTAGCGGGGGGATTGCGCGCATGTCTTCGCACGCTACCGTGGACGACACAGCGGCACGTTCCGCGCTGGAACTCGAACACATCATGGCCCCTGCCCTGGCGTCTCGTCACGCCAGGGTACGGGGCTTTCTGCATCGTCTTGCAGCCAACCCGCCGCAGGTGCTCCTCATGGAAGGCGGCACCGTAGAAGAGCGCGCCGCCATGAGTTTCTACTGGGCTGCGCTGCTCAACTGCACGCTGGACCCCGCACAGGGACAGCGGCCCTGCCTTGCCTGCTCTGCCTGCGCACAGATGATAGCCTGCCACCACCGCGACATGTTCTTTCTGGACGGTCGCGAGGAATCCATAAAGATAGATGATGTGCGTGCCGTGCGCGGTGTGCTGGGAGAACCTCCCCGCGACAACGGGCAGCGCATGGTCATTTTGTGCGAGGCGCAGTCTCTGGGGATTGAAGCGGCAAACGCGCTGCTCAAGTCGCTGGAAGAGCCGCGCCCCGGCACCAGCTTCGTCTTGCTGGCTCCGCAGCGCGAACGCCTGCTGCCTACGCTTGTTTCACGCAGCTGGGTGCTGACGCTCGCATGGCCGGATTCGCACGGGGCAGAGGCTTCTACCGACCCGCAGGAAGTGCAGGCTGCCGAATGGGGTGATGCTCTGGCGGAATTTGCCCGCACGGGCACAGGCTGGTTTCAGCGCACCGCCTCAAAGGGCTCGCTGGATAACGGCGTTGCTCAGCGTGCGGTTGTGTACTGTCAGCGTGAACTTGTTGCCGCCATTACCGGCAATGTGTACTCCGAACTGGCCCGCCTGTTTGCCGGTGTGGACAGCCTTGTCCATCGCAGAGTTGATGAGGTGCTGGCAGAATGTCAGGAAAGCCTTGTCTACAATGTGAATCCCGCCATCGTCATGGACTGGCTTGCCACCCGTGTGGCGTTGCTGTGCAGTGCCGGAAGGCCTTGATACCCATTCCGGGCAACGTTCTTTTTCCGTCTTTCCTTTCACACCTTTTCATCCGTTAAATCAGCCTGTTCATTCTGTTTTCCCAAGTGCCTCAGGGCTTTGGGGGGAGCAATATGTATTGCCTCTAAAAAGTGGCACGTGTATAGTAAAAAAGGTGGCTGATAAAATTTTACCTGAATCGTGATGGTTCGGGCAGAACCTGTGCAGGACCCGCATGAGCGATACGTATACCATGGCAGATGCGCCCAGAACCGTGCTTATTATCGAGGACTCGCATGTGCAGTCCAAGATTATCTCCAAGCAGATTTTGGCGTTGACCCAGTTTGAAACTGTCATCGCCAACACCATGGAAGAGGCTCGCCAGCTTCTGGAGACGGCACGAGAACGGCTGTTCATTGCCGTTATCGACCTGAACCTGCCCGATGCGCCGGACGGCGAAGCCGTGGACCTGTGCCTTGAGCACGGGGTGCCCTCGGTGGTGCTTACGGCCACCTTCAACGAGAATATCCGCAAGCGTTTTCTGGAGCGCAACGTGGCGGACTATTTCTTCAAGGGTACCATTCAGGATATGGACCCGCTCATGCACAGTCTGGAGCGGGTTTTCAAGAACCAGTTTGCCACCGTGCTCATTGTGGATGATTCCCGCATGGCGCTTGCCCATATGCGCCACCTTCTCGAAGTGCAGCGGTTCTATGTGCTTGAGGCGGAAGACGGCGATCAGGCGCTGGACATGCTGGAGCAGTATCCCGATATCAGCCTTGTCATCACCGACTACAACATGCCGCATATGGACGGGTTTGAACTCGTCAGGAACATCCGCGCCCGGCACAAGGCTCACAAAAAGGCCATAATCGGTGTTTCGGCAGCCGGATCAGGCACTCTTTCCGCACAATTCCTCAAGAATGGAGCCAATGACTTCATCACCAAGCCCTTCGAGGCAGAGGAATTCTACTGGCGGGTCAACCAGACCATGGAAATGCTGGATATCATGGCCAGCCTCAGCGCATGTCAGGAAACGGTGGACTAGTCCGCCCGGAGCATTCGACGCCATCGGCGCATGTGGTCCATCCGGGGCGAATCCGCATTCTGCGGCCCCGGAAGCCTTCCGATGCGCAGGGCGGACCTGTGCTCTACTGGATGCACAGGGAGCACCGCTGCCGTGATAACTGGGCGCTGCTCCATGCCCTTGACGAGGCAAAGCGGCGCGGCGTGCCCTGTGCCGTTGCCTACGGGCTGGCACCTTCCTTTCTTGGGGCGTGCATCCGCCAGTTCGGCTTTCTGCTGCGCGGGCTGGAACAGACCGCTGCCGCACTGGCAGAACTGGGCATTCCCTTCATCCTCATTCGCCAATCACCGGATACGGCCATTCCCGAACTGGCGCGATCCATCAACGCATCACTCATAGTGACAGATTTTGATCCGCTCAGGCTGAAAAGGTCGTGGGTGGATGCGGTGTGTGCTGCGGCCCCTTGCCCCGTGGGCGAGGTGGACTCGCGCAACGTGGTGCCGTGTCAGGTTGTTTCCGGCAAGCTGGAATATGCCGCCCGGACCATACGCCCCAAAATCCACCGCCTGATGGACGAATATCTGGATGATTTTCCCGAACTTTCTGAGCTGGCGGCGCAAGTGGCTGCGTGGCGCTGGCAGGTGCCAGATGTGGATTGGCAGGCGCTGCGCGACGGGCTTGGCGTGGACAGAACCGTGGCGGAAGTTCCGGTTCCCTTTGGTCCGGCACCAGGCGAAGAAGCTGCAGGCATGGTTCTGCATCGCTTTTTCACGGAGCGGATGCCCCTGTACGAGAAACGCAACGACCCGAACGTTGCTGCACTTTCCGGTCTTTCTCCCTATCTGCATTTCGGCATGATCTCCGCCCAGCGGGTGGTGCTGGATACCCTTGCACGAAACAAGGCACGGCGGGTGGTAGCCCCTGCCGAGGCGCGGGAGTCTTTTCTTGAAGAGCTTGTCGTGCGCCGTGAACTTGCCGATAACTTTTGCCTGCATATGCAGGAATATGACAGCTGGAACGCTTTTCCCGACTGGGCGCAGCGGACTCTGGACAAACACCGGAACGACCGGCGCGACTATGTGTACGACCTGCCGACGTTGGAAGCGGGCAAGACGCATGATCCGCTGTGGAATGCCGCGCAGTGCGAGATGCGCCTGACAGGAACCATGCACGGTTACCTGCGCATGTACTGGGCAAAGACGATTCTGGAGTGGAGTGCTTCGCCGGAGGAGGCCATGCGCCATGCCATATGGCTGAACGACCGCTACTTCATCGACGGACGCGATTCAAACGGCTACACGGGGGTGGCGTGGTCCATGGGGGGCGTGCACGACAGGCCGTGGCAGGAACGCCCCGTATTCGGGATGGTGCGCTATATGAATTATGCGGGGGCGCGTCGCAAGTTCGACGTGGATCATTATGTGTTCCGCATGGGCGTGCTGGAACGCCGGATGCGGGAAGAGGGCGCTATCTAGCTTCCGGCCGCGCGGCAGGGCGTTCCATCAGCTCAAAGGGAATGGTCTGCTGCATGCCTGCAAGAAAGGCACGCATCTCCCGTTCCTGATGCGGAGAGAATATTATTTTCAGCACCGCCGCATACTTATCCACAACAGTGGCATAGCCGAGGTTGTCTTCCGCTTCCAGCAGGAAACGGAACATGCCGATGTATCGGGGCTCCAGCGTTGCATAGAGCATCTTCGACCAGCGGGGTGCGGGCAACGGCGGGCGGGGTTTTCTGGGACGCGGTTTTGCCATGGTATTCCTGAAAAGTGTTTGCCCTGCTTTGCCCCGTATGGGCGCGCCTGTCAACGTGTGTATAGGCGCGGGCCGCCATGAGGTACCCATGGCTCTGGCGTAACGGCTGGGCATCTGCTAGTCTGCCGCCATTCCGGCAATTGCTGCGAAAGGGTAAGAAATCGGCTCGAAAGCCGGCACTGCCGGAGATGTATTTTGAACAGCAACAGAAAGGGGATTCGCCATTAGCTCGCCATTTCTCGAAATCCGTCAGGTTTCCCGCGTGTTCAAGCTGCGCAGGCAGATGTTTGCTGCCGAGGCGCAGACCTTGCGCGCTGTGGATAATGTCAGCCTTTC
>JBKEAK010000069.1:0-19040 GCA_047972125.1 Halodesulfovibrio sp. | reverse complement strand
GAAATGAAACCAGGCTGCGTGCTCGTGGACGTGGCCATTGATCAGGGCGGCTGCTTTGAGACCTCCGTTCCCACCACGCACACTGAGCCGATTTATGAAGTGGATGGCATCATCCACTACTGCGTGGCCAACATGCCCGGAGCGGTGCCGATCACCTCGACCATGGCCTTGACCAACGCAACCTTGCCCTTCGCACTGCAGATTGCAAACAAGGGATGGCAGCTCGCCTGCAAGGAGAATCCGGGCCTGCGAAACGGATTGAACATGGTTGGCGACAAGATCACCTGTCAGGGTGTTGCTGAAGCATTCGGCCTGCAATATACGCCGGTAGACAACGTATTGTAATACAATATTTACATGGAGCAGACGTAATGACACAGCGCAAGCAAAGTCGACATTACGCCCCCTAACAGCAAAAGAAGAGGCCCGCGTCTTTCCCTTGATGGAAAGGTGCGGGCCTTTTTTAGGAGCCATCCTGATGCCCTCACAAAGAACAACAACCGCCCGACGCAGCTCCGACAGCGCTCAATGCAATACTCTCTTTGCTGGTTGCAGTTGTTTCTATGCTTTCAACATGGCAACCAGACATAAAACAAACACGCAGCACCAGCATTCTATAAATACAATATTATTCCAATACAGACATAGCCAAAACAAATGACATATTTTTTGTATTCATACATGTCATTTTTATGGAGGAATAATGATAAAAAGAACATTAATCACGTTCTTGGATAACTTCGAAAAATACATCTGCCAGATCCTGCTGGTATTTTTCGTTGTCATACTCTTTATGCAAATCGTGCTGCGGGCCATCAACATGTCCCTGTTCTGGACCGAGGAAATTGCGCGATATGCATTCCTGTGGTTCATCCTGTTTGGCGCCTGCTACGCCACACGCCTTTCCGCCTTGAACCGCGTTACCATGCAATTCATCAAACTCCCCAAATGGGTCAAAGATGCATCCCTGCTCCTCAGCGATATAGTATGGATCTGCTTCTGCTTTGCCATGGCCTGGCATGGTTACAAGGCAGTCATGGATCTTGTGGAATTCCCGTACCATACACCCGCACTCGACTGGGATTTAAGCAAAATCTATCTCGTCTTTCCTATCAGCTTCTTACTCATGGCTGTCCGAATCATTCAAGTTAACGTCATCAAGTTCGTGCTGAAAGAGGATGTCGCCGACCCGGATGCCGAGGCAATCAAAGAAAGCCAAAAGACTCTCGTGGCTGACGACGACGAAGGAGGGTTAACGTAATGGCGCCCTTTACTCCCGCAGAAGTAGCCATGGTACTGTTTGGCACCTTCTTCCTCATCCTGCTGATCGGCAGCCCCATCATGGTTGCCTTGGGCATTGCAGCCATGGCCACCTTCGCCATGGTCGGCACCGACCTTGGGGCCATGATTGAAATGGCCGCCGCTTCGTTAACCTCTTTTCCGCTCATGGCTTTGCCATGCTTCGTGCTCGCCGGTTCACTTATGGAAGCCTCCGGCATATCAAGGCGGCTTGTGCACATTGCGGAGAACATCGTCGGCCCAATCCCCGGCGGTCTGGCCGTTTCCACAGCACTGGCGTGTGTGTTTTTCGGGGCTATATCCGGCTCGGGGCCGGCCACTACGGCTGCCATCGGCATGCTCATGATTCCGGCCATGGCCAAACGGGGCTATGACACCGCCTACGCTGCAGCTGCAACAGCAACTGCTGGCGGGATAGGTATTATCATCCCCCCAAGTATACCTATGGTTATCTATGGCGTAGCCGGACAGCAGAGTATTGCCAAGATGTTCATGGGCGGCATCATTCCCGGCACCATGATTGCTTTGGCATTCAGCGCCGGGCACCTCTATCTCTGCCGCAACCTCGACACCAGCGGCCAGCCGGGCAGATCATCGACGCGCCTGCTGCATTCGGTTCGTGAAGGCATTTGGTCCATGCTGGCCCCCATAATCATATTGGGTGGCATTTACGCAGGCTTCTTCACCCCCACCGAGGCGGCAGTTGTAGCCATTTTCTACACACTCTTCGTCGGTGTCTTCATACATCGTGAACTCAAATTCCCCGCCCTGATGAGCGCCCTGAAAACCACATCATGGCTGACCGGACGAGTTCTGGTCATCGTTTTCACTGCCTACGCTTTCGGGAGAATTCTCACGGAATACCGTATCCCCATCATGATCGCCGACTGGGTATTGGCATTCACCAATCAGGTCTTTGTGGTGTGGTTCTTTGTGGTGGGCCTGTTGATTTTCCTCGGCATGTTCATGGAGACGTTGGCCATCATCCTGCTGGTCACCCCGGTGCTGCTCCCGGTTATGACCGCATACGGTGTCGACCCCATCCACTTTGGCGTCATTCTTATCTGCAGCGTTTCGGTGGGCTTCTCAACACCGCCTTTAGGCGAAAACATGTTCATTGCTTCAGGAATATCAGACAGGTCGCTCGAAGAAATAGCCATGAAAGCATTCCCGTTCGTCCTGCTGCATATCCTTGTAATCGCCATGCTCATCATGTTCCCCGACCTTGTCTTGTATTTGCCAAGCCTGATCGACGTATCGCTGTAACGACACCCCAAACACATCAAAGGCTTTTCGGGAATTGTTCTCGCACAGTAATTTTGATGCGTAACGCACGATAAAAGGAGATTGAAATGAAAAGGAACTTTAGTTTGATGATGTTCGTGCTCTTTTTCCTCTGCGCAACCTCCGCCTGGGCCGCTCCGAATCTGGTCCTGAAAATGGCCCTTGGCGATCCTAAAGATTCGGAAATGGGCATCGTCGGTGAAACATTCAAACAGTATGTTGAGGAAAAGTCACAAGGCGCCATTGAGGTGCAGACATTCTACTCAAGCGCGCTGGGCAGTGAAACGGAAACCATACACAACGTACGGCGCGGCACTCTGGACCTGACCTGTGTCGGGATTGCCAACACCGTTCCTTTTGTCAAAGAACTGGGCATGCTGACCCTGCCCTATATGTTCAACAACCTTGATGAAGTTGTCGCCGCGACGAATGGCGAATCTGCCGCCATTCTGTCCAACTATGCCTTAAAAGGCGGATTCCGCCCCCTGACCTGGACCTATACCGACTTCCGCTACATATCCAACAGCAAGCGCCCCATCACCAAGATGTCCGACATTCAGGGGCTGAAATTCCGCGTTCCCCAGAGTGCCGTACTCCTTGCCGCGTACAAGTCCTGGGGCGCCAGCCCGGTGCCGATCTCCTGGTCCGAAACCTTTACGGCCCTGCAGCAGGCAGTTGTCGACGGTCAGTGCTATGGCTACATCGGCTTCCGGGCCATGAAGTTCAATGAAGCCAACCAGAAATACATCACCGAAATTCATTACACCTACCAGCTGCAACCGCTGATCATGAGCGAACGCATCTTCAAGAAACTCTCTCCCGACCAGCAGCAACTCATGGTTGACGCCGGCAAGGCTGCACAGGAAGCCGTACTGAAGTACCAGATTGAGCAGTCCTCCAAAGCAAAGGAAGAGCTTACGCGCCTTGGCGTGGTCGTCTCCAAGCTTGATAACGAGGAAGAATGGAAACAGGCCGCGGTTAACAAGGTCTGGCCTGAAATGGCCGATTTTGTTGGTGGCAAAAAGGCTATCAATGCCTTCCTCAAGAGCTTCGGCAAGCCGGAGTGGAACCCCTAGAAGATATGACACGCAGGACCCGCGGCATCAGTCGCGGGTCCTTTCTTTTAAGGAGATAGTCATCACCCATCCCCTCTCAAGGCTGCACCTGCGCATACAAGTTGCACGCCCCAGACATTCAGCTGGGCCGGACTAATTCCGGCCCCCGCATCCGTCAGTTCGCACGCGCCCCACCATCTGACACGACAATCGGGCCACACACACCCATGCCCGCCTGCAGCCTGAACAGCCGATCATTTGTCCTGAATGCAGACAAACGCATCCACTGCCCGTCGTGAACGGAATAAGACCAATCCGAGCCATTCCTAAAGCGGCCAGTTCACTCGGTCAGACACTTGCGCCACATCATCACGTGGTTACGAAACGCCAAGCCTGAGCTTGGTTGCAGTTTGGCGATCCGCACGAGCCAGTTGAATTAACAATCACTACCGGTAAGGACACACTACTTAACCTTTGTAACAGCCCTGTCAGAAAAACAGCCAGTTACAAAATATATCCTGTAAGGCATTTCAACTGCCCCCCGTTCTATCAACAAACAAGGTAAACAATCACTTGCTAAGACCCTAATAAGTCGGCAGGGTCAAAACGTTTGCACTATGGAAGCAACCAAGCAACACAGCTGGAAAAAGAACTGAGCTTCTTTACTGAGAAATCAAATTCCACGTGACCAGCGAGCTTCTCTCTTGCCACCCTGAGTAGGTATGCATAGCTAGTTTCCAGCATATGCGCGCAGAAAGAAGTGAAGACCATAACACAATCAGTAATTATTTCTAAAAACAACACTGCACGATGTTTCTCTTCGGGAACCATCAGACCTAATTCATTTCCCTGAATACGGCTTAACACAGGAATTATGGCAGGTAGAAAAATGTCAGAAACAAAATATCTGAAGATATACAATTGGCTTTCAGACCAGATAAGCAACAAGACATTCAAGCCCGGCGATAAAATTCCTAACGAGTCAGAGCTTGCGGAGATGTTCAATGTTCACAGGATGACTGTCCGCAATGCTGTGGACAAGTTAATGGAAAATTACATGCTCATCAAAATACGTGGAAAAGGAACTTTTCTGCTTTCTGAGAGCAAAACAACATTAACAAAATCGCTTGAGGACATCACTTCCTACTACGACGATACAATCAAAGCTGGTCTTACTCCCCGGTATAAAACGCTAGAAGTTCAAATCATCGAACAGGATAGTTATATCGGAAAGAAACTCGGCCTCGACATTGGTGAACCGGTTGTATTCATCAAAAGGTTGATGCTTGCAAATGAAATACCCATGGTTATTGAGTATTGCTATTTGCCGGAAAACCTTTTTCCCGATATTTTGGATAAAAAACTAAACACTATTCTTTATAAAGTCATTCGTGAAGAATATGGAATGAAGCTCATGCACTCAAGCCAGGAGATAGGAGCCATTCTGCCTACTGAAAAAGACAGAAAGATTTTGAAAATCAGCAATACCTGTGCGTGCATACAAGTTGAAGGCATTGTTTTCAACGAGTTCGGACATGCTGTTGAATACACAAAATCAATATACAGAGGCGATAAATACAAATTCAAGTGCAGCATCGGGAACTATATCATCGAGCAATAGCAACACCGCTGAAGAAGCTGTAGCCCATTCAGGCAATACCGCCGACGCAACCCAACCGGACGAGTACGCATCATGCCTGCCCCCATCACAATCGCCCACCTGTCCGACCTTCATCTTACAGCGCAAGATAATGAAAAGCGGACCGGCCCCGGAAGGCTCAAGGGTATGAACCGCAATTTTGCGCGACTCATGCAGGACCGGAAACTTCTGGAAAGTGACTACATTATCGTCACAGGTGATATAACTGACCGGGGATACATCGCGGCATGGCGACGGTTCTGGGACGAGGTCAACAAGGCAGGAGTTCTGCACAAGATTATCGTGGTACCGGGTAACCACGACATGTGCAGCCTGAGACTGATCCGAAATATTCCCACAGAAGAAAGCCGGGCCATGGCAGAACACGGCCTTGCATTGGGCGGACAACCCACCGTTTTTCCGTGGGCAAAATCCGTGGAGAACAGGACGATTGCGTTCTTCGGCCTCAACAGCAACAACGAGGGCAACACCCTTATCACCGCGAACGCCATTGGCAAACTGGGCTTTGAGCAACTCTACAAGTTAGGGAGAATGCTGAGCGAAGAATACGCCGATGTTCCTATCAAGCTCCTGCTGCTGCACCACTCTCCCAACATTCCGGAAGTTGCCACCAGCGAGCGACGCCACGAAAAGCCGACCTATTATCTGGAACGCAACACCATCGAGCTGGACAAGCATGACCGCAGGCAACTCCGGCTGCTTTGCCGTGTCTTCCGCATCAAAGCCATTTTACACGGGCACACACATAATCCGCTCAACCGAACAGTAAACGGTGTACGGATAATTTCCGCACCGCCCTCCACAGAGCCCGACAAGGACGGATTTCTTCACTATTTCCGCTATACAATCAGCCCTGGCACAGGCCGCCTTTCGTATTCCACCGTCAAAGTGGAAGCGCCTAAGTAGATGGGAGCAGGCCGACTATGTTCAGCCTTGGTTCCCGACGCAATGCATGGGAATTGACTCGGCGCTTCTGTCCGCTTCTCATCGCCTCTGAGACGCTCCAATAAACAGGTCAGCCTGACGCAACGGACCCGACACGGAGCAACGAGCACCAAGCTATCCTGTGCCTTAAGGCAGCATGCAGCTCATTCCGGGAACAAGGCGTCCTTTTCCATGGAAGAAGGCAGAGTCAATCCGAACCGCTCAAGCTGCTTGTGGTTGAAATAGAAGGTGCCGACGTGGTCTGCGCTCAGGCCACCCTTTTCTGACGCTTCACCCTGCAGAATCTTTTTGGCAAGTTCTGCGGCGGAAAAGGCGTGCGCTTCCCCCGGAATAACATACGCCCCCACCACGCCGTCATTGCCGACCATATAGTCCTGATAGGCGAAAACGGGAATCCGGCTTTCTGTTGAAACCCAGTGAGCGACTTCCTCAACGGGCACCACGGCTCCGTTCTCATCCTTCAGCGTATGGAAAAGCGGTATGGTGATGAACTGATATCCCGCCGACTCATTCACTGCCCGCTTCCACTCGGCAAAGGTGGAGACAATCCTGTAATCCACCGTCACCCCATCAACGGAAGCATGAATATTCCCCCCGAAAAAGTGAGTGATCAACGCATCAGAGGTTTCGCTGCGGTCCATCAGAATAAGGCACTGCTTCGCTTCCGGCATGATACGCCGGATATACCTGACCCATGAAAACAGGGGGAGGATTTCAAGCCTGCCTGAGACGTTGGGAGGGATGAATTCGAAATAGTTGCGAGGGTTTCCGTTAATTCCGAAAAAAACGATTGGCAGTCCGTCCGGGGCCATGCGGGGGCCAAGCAGGCGCAGGGCATTATCGTCGCCCAGCATTACCAGATCAGACGCATAGGCACGATACACCTGCATCGCCTCTTCAGCCTTACGAGGATAGTCCGACTCGGGAACCCGCTTGGTATCGAGATACTCAAACCTGAGTTCAAACCCATCTTGCAGGGCAGAAGAAATACCCCGGTTGCATTGCTGTACCCAGGGTAATTCGGGGCTGTAACTGTGCACAATCAGCACTTTGTATTGGGCTGCCCCCACCTCTCCTCCCCAAAGAAGCAAAGGCAGCAACAGCCAGCAGAGTATTCGCTCCATACCACCACTCCGGGTGAACAAACCGATATTGCTGAACTTGGATCAATTCTTACTGAGAATAAGCACAAATGGCATCTTCCAGCAACAACGGACCTTTTAGAATATTGTGGAATTCCATTCACTCACGATAAACAGGAGGGGTTAACACGGCTATAAAAGGTGATATTACCCTTTCTCTGCTTTCCCTGCCCACACAACGGCAGCATCATACCCATGCGTAGAGCCGCACGTACGGCCACCCCATGCAGGGGGAGTTCGCTGAATTTACAGGGTACATATCCAAAGCTGCGACACATGGAGCCATCTGCATAAAAAAGGCTGCCCGTTGCCGGACAGCCTTTGTGGTAACAAATCAGCGGCGCAAGCCGCAAAGTTACTTCTGGTTACGTTCCACACGCGCCCAGCTGTCACGCAGGGTTGCGGTGCGGTTGAACACAGGCTTTCCGGGTTTGGAATCCTTGTCCACGCAGTAATAGCCGAGACGCTCGAACTGCACACGGGTGCCGGGTTCGAATTCGGCAAGGCGGGGTTCCAGATAGGCGGTAACCACCTTTTCAGATTCGGGATTCAGGTAATCAAGGAAGGTCTTGCCTTCTTCCACCTGATTGGGATTTTCCTTCACGAACAGGGGTTCGTAGAGGCGTACTTCCGCAGGCACGGCATCGCACGCGGAAACCCAGTGAATGGTTCCCTTCACCTTGCGGCCGTCGGCGGTGGAACCGCCCTTGCTCTCGGGATCATAGGTGCAATGCACTTCCTTGATATTGCCTTCAGCATCCTTCACCACGCCGGTGCAGGTCACGTAATAGGCGTAGCGCAGGCGCACTTCCTGCCCGGGAGTCAGACGGAAGTATTTCTTGGGCGCTTCTTCGCGGAAGTCGTCGTTCTCTATCCACAACTCGCGGCCAAAACGCATGGTGCGGGTGCCGTAGCTTTCATCTTCCGGATGCATGGGCATTTCGAACTCGTCGTACTGGCCTTCCGGATAGTTGGTGATGACCAGCTTGATGGGCTCAACCACACCCATGAGGCGGGGAGTTTCTGCATTCAGCTTTTCGCGCACGCAGAATTCCATCAGGGCGTAATCCACCATGGAATCGGCCTTGGCCACGCCTATGCGGGAACAGAACTCACGCAGTGCTTCCGGCGGAAAACCACGGCGGCGTACACCGGAAAGAGTGGGCATGCGGGGGTCGTCCCAACCGCGCACATGCCCTTCCTGCACCAGCTGAATGAGCTTGCGCTTGGAAAGTACGGTGTAGGTCAGGTTCAGGCGTGCAAATTCGATCTGCTGCGGACGGTACAGGCCGAGGGTTTCCAGCGTCCAATCATACAACTCGCGGTTGTTCTCGAACTCCAGCGTGCAGATGGAATGCGTAATGCCTTCCGTGGAGTCGGAAATGCAGTGCGTGTAGTCGTACATGGGGTAGATACACCACTTGTCTCCGGTGCGATGGTGGTGCGCCTTGCGGATGCGGTACAAAGTGGGGTCGCGCATCACAACGTTGGAAGCAGCCATGTCGATCTTGGCGCGCAGCACGTGAGCGCCGTCTTCAAATTCGCCGTTCTTCATGCGCTGGAAGAGGTCAAGGTTCTCTTCCACGGAACGGTTGCGGTAGGGGCTCTCCTTGCCGGGCTCGGTAAGGGTGCCGCGGTACTGGCGAATTTCCTCTGCGGAGAGGGACTCCACATACGCCTTGCCTTCCTTGATGAGCTGAATGGCCAGCTCGTACAGACGGTCGAAATAGTCGGAGGCGTAGAACATACGGTCTTCCCAATCGAAGCCGAGCCACTTCACGTCTTCCATGATGGATTCAACGTATTCGGTATCTTCCTTCACGGGGTTGGTGTCGTCGAAGCGCAGGTTGCACTTGCCCCCGGCATGTTCACCGGCAACACCAAAGTTCAGGCAGATGGACTTGGCATGACCAAGGTGCAGGTACCCGTTCGGCTCAGGGGGAAAACGCGTGTGCACGCGGCCCTGATATTTGCCGGAAGCGTTATCTTCAGCGATTCTGGTGCGGATGAAGTCCAGGCCCGGACCATCCTTCTTCTCTGCGGTTTCCTTGGCAGACTCGATGGGGGAATTGCTCATTGGGTACTCGTCCTATGCTGTATCGCACCCGCCCCAAACGGCGGACACGGTTTGATTCTCTGTGTACGGCAGGACATACGGGAAAGCGGCCTCACGGTCAATTCCCGTGCCCTGCGCACAACACAGCATAGCGGAGTTTTCCTGTTTGGCAAGGGGCTGCCTGCTACATATACCAACGCCAGCTTCTGCCGGCCATGAACAGGTCCTTCAGCGTGCGGATGGACCCGCCCCGCATTTTGCGCACCAGATAGACGAAGAGATAGGCGGCCTGCAACGCATCCTGCAGGGCATCGTGCTCCTGAAAGCGTGGCAGCCCGTAATGCGCGGCAAGGTCACGCAGGTTATAGGATATGTTGGACTGGAACGGATCGAACGATGCTTCCCACCGCTCCTGCTCCCACGCCTGTGCAAGCCGCATGGTATCTATGCAGGGCGTGGCAAGGGAGCCGCCGAGATGCCTGCGGGTGGCCCTGCTCAAAAAGGCCATATCCAGACCCACGTGGTGCCCCACAATGAGCGAGCCGTTGCAGAAGCGCAGCAGCTCAGGCAGCACGTCTTCAATGGGCGGCTTGTCCGCCACGGTTTCCGGGGTTATGCGATGCACCAGCGTGGCCGGTTTATGCATGGCCCCGTGCGGGCGGACCATGACATGCAACGTATCCGAGGGATTGATGCTGAGCCCGCTTACCCGCACCGCCCCTATGGAGACGATCTCGTCCCGCGACGGACTGAGTCCGGTGAGCTCGGTATCCAGCACCACAAAGGAATATTCCTCAATGGGCTTTTCCTGATCAAACTCGGCAAACAGCATGTAATTCTCTTCCAGCAGGGGATGAACCGGCCCTGACCATCTTCCCAGCCCTTTGCGGATGGCCTGAAGCAGCCCTGCGACTCTGCCGGTAAAACCGGTCATAACGGATGCCGATGCGTCTTTCATGGCGTTTCCTTTCCCGTTCGGGCTGTTACAGGGTTGTGTGCACGCTATCCCATATGCATGTGGAACAAATCCTTGAGGTACGACTGCAGCCGCACAGCCACGGCAAAGGCCTCCTTGAGCGTCTGCTTTTCGAGATCGGAAAGGGTTGCGGGATCAACATGGTTATCCGGTTCTTCCCCGCGCTCTATCTGCGCCACCTGATGCACAAGCCGCAGATGCATGACAAACTCATACGCTTCGCGTGCTTCACGGCCGAGCTGAACGGGTATGTGCCCTGCCGCTTCCAGCGCGCTGAGCCTGTCCATGGTGTTGGTCTCGCGTATGCCGCAGCGCAGGGCCATGACACGCGCAAAATCCACAAAGGGCAGGCCGCCCCGCTTTTTCAAGTCCAGCGTGTTACGGTGCTGGCCATCCTTTTCCACGATGAAGTTGCGGAAAAAGCTGAGCGGTGGACGCATGCGCAGGCAATCTGCCGCAAGGTGCCGCTGAAACAGTTCGTTAGCGGCGGCATCTTCCAGCACCTGCCGCCACAGGGCATCCACGTAATCTGCCCGTCCGTAGCCGGAGCGGAAGTCGAAAAATATGGATGAATTGAGCACTTCTTCCGGTTCCGGCCTGCGAATCCAGCCGCTGAACTGTGCGGTCCAGCCCGCCTGCTCCATGCGCCAATGCGGATTGCTGGCCATCATGTCGCCCTTGCACCGCTTGAAGCCGCACGCATCCAGATGCGTGACCGCCTGCTCCGCAAAGACGGAAAAATAGAATTCCGCCGCCTTGCGTATGACCGGGTCCTCCGTATCGCGGATGACCAGCGCGTTGTCCTGATCAGTCATGAAGGTCTGCTCGCGCCGCCCCTCGCTGCCCATGCACATCCAGCAAAACGGCACGGGGGCGGGCCCCAGCTCGCGCTGCAACAGGGAAAGTACCTTTTCCAGCATGAGGTCGTTGAACACCGTGATCATGCGGGTTATGGCCCCTGCCCGTGCGCCTTCCTCCACCAGCCCACGCACCACGTGGGCCACCCGCTGTCCGAGCGGATGCAGGCCCTCCAGCGTGCGCTGGTGCATTATCTCCCGGAACAGCGACATGGGGGTGCGTCCCTGCATGACCATGATATCGTGCGCGGTAATCACCCCGACGATACGCCCGTTACGCGTCACGCACAGATGGTGTATCTGCCGCCGCATCATCTCCAGCAGCCCGTCGAAGCAAGGGCGTTCCGCATCCATGGCAACAACGGGAGCATTCATCAGCGTTTCCACGGGTGCGCTGTAATCCATGCACAGCGAAACCGCCTTGCGCAGATCGGAATCCGTGACAATGCCGATGATCTCGCCATCGCCCTCGTCAGCCAGCACTTCTCCCACATGACTCCAACTGGCACCGGTGATGTTGCCCTGCCGCTCGTCCCATTCCTCTCCCATGACCAGAGAGAACGCACCGTCCGTGTCCTGCCCGCCAGCAGGCATGCGGTCCTGAACGCCTTCGCGGATGAGCAGTGAACCCACGCCCTGTTCCACCATGCAGGCTGCTGCCTGCCGGAGAGAGGTGCCCCTCGCCACACTGACAGGGGGGCGGGAAACCAGATCGCCCACCCGGCTGGCAAAAAGGTACAGTCCCTTTTCGTCTGCCAGCCCTTCACAGCGCACCCGCATCTCGGCAAAGGCCTTGGTGACGAAGCGTTCCGGCAGCCCCTTCATGTAATACTGCGAAACCACCTGCTCGCGTTCCACAAGCTCCAGAAACACGGCGCGGGGAATGGTGATGAAGAAGGTATCCTCCACCGTTTCCACATCGGCCGAGGCCACGCCGCCTTCGAGCAGGGCCACCGCTCCAACGGATGCCCCCTCGCCGCGCACGTCGGTCAGCGAATCAGCACCGGAAGCGTCCCCGGAGCCAGCGCCTTCGCTGCCGCCACTGTCAACGTCCAGAATTGCAGCCTGATCCGCCGCTGCAAGCGGGCCCCCGGTAAGCCGCACTGCCCCTTTCTGCACCAGCCAGAGCCTGTCCGGGCGTGTGCGCCCTCGCTCGAAAAGACGCGTTCCCGAGGGCATGAAATCCACAGAACACGCCTTCGCAAGCCAGTTCAGCACGTCGCCGGAAAGCTCGCTGAACGGCAGGGTGCCGCGCAGAAAATCCAATGCAAGCTGGGGCTGTCTGGTCGGGTCCGACATAAGCCGTCTCCCTGGTGTTCGTTCCGGCCAATGGGTGCCCTGCCACGGGCGCCCTGTCCGGCCATTCTGTTCCGCAAGGACTGCATCGTGCGCGATGCAGCCGTCTAACCACAGTATTTGCGATTTCCCGTTCCCGAAACGGTTCTGACGGCGGGAGCGGAGCCGATCTCCGCCCCCGCACAATCAGGGAGTGCGCAAGGCACGGGACACGCAAAGGTCTGTTAATGGTCTATGGCAGCACCTGCCCCTCTCGGAATGCGGATGGATTCCACCATATCCTGCACGTCCTGCGGGGGGGCCGGGGTCATGTGCGAGACAATCAGGGTCACCGCAAAGTTGATGATCATGCCCACGCAGCCGATTCCTTCCGGGCTGATGCCCATGAACCAGGGGGCAACGCCCATGAACTTGGTCTGCACGATGTAGAACATGGTGAACCCGATACCGGAAACCATGCCTGCGATGGCTCCTTCACGGCTGGCCCGCTTCCAGAAGATACCGAGCACCAGCGTGGGGAAGAAGGACGAAGCCGCAAGCCCGAAGGCCAGTGCCACCACCTGCGCCACAAAACCGGGCGGGTTTATGCCGAAATACCCTGCAATGCACACAGCTACGCCGATCATGATACGGCCGAGAAGCAGCCGCTGCTTTTCCGAAGCCTGCCGGTTGACCATACGGTAGTAGAAGTCGTGCGAGATGCTGGAAGCAATAACCAGCAACAGGCCCGATGCCGTGGAAAGAGCCGCCGCAAGACCGCCCGCCGCAACCAGCGCGATAACCCAGGGCGGAAGATTAGCGATTTCCGGGTTTGCCAGCACGATGATATCGCGGTCCACATACAGTTCGTTGGGGCTGTCGGTGGGCGCATTGGTCACCATACGCTGCCCGTCTTTGCCGAACTCGCCGGAGAAGGCAGGCTTGCCTTCAAAAGCATCGCCCTTGCGGAACTGCACAATGCCGTCGCCATTCTTGTCCAACCACGCGATGAGGCCGGTCTTTTCCCAGTTCTTGAACCATATGGGGGCCTGCGTATACGCCACGTCGTTCAGCGAATTGATCAGGTTGTAGCGTGCAAAGGCCGCCACAGCCGGAGCCGTGGTATACAGCACCGCGATAAAAAGGATGGCATACACAGCAGACAGACGCGCACCGCGCACCGTGGGCACCGTGTAGAACCGCACGATAACATGCGGCAGACCGGCCGTGCCGACCATCAGCGCCATGGTGATACAGAATACGTCGATCATGGACTTGCTGCCCGGGCCAAATGCCGTGGTGTAGGCAGAAAAACCGAGGTCCGTGCCTATCTGATCGAGCTTTTCGAGCAGGTAGATACCCGCATCAGGTCCGGAAGAGATTACTGAACCGAATCCCAGCTGCGGAATTGCCGTGCCGGTTATCTTTGCGGAAATGGCCACGGCAGGAATGAGAAAGGCCACGATAAGCACGGCATATTGCGCCACCTGCGTCCATGTGATGCCCTTCATGCCGCCGATACCGGCATAGAAGAACACAATGGCCATGCCGATGAACACACCAGTATTCACATCCACTTCAAGGAAGCGGCTGAAAACGATGCCCACACCGCGCATCTGCCCTGCCACGTAGGTAAGCGAGACAAACACGGCACAGATGAGCGCCACCAGACGCGCCGTGCCGGAATAATATCTGTCGCCCACAAAGTCCGGAACGGTGAACTTGCCGAACTTGCGCAGATACGGGGCGAGCAGCAGGGCAAGCAGCACGTAGCCGCCTGTCCAGCCCATCAGGTACATGCAGCCCGCGTACCCGTAAAAGGAAATAAGCCCGGCCATGCCGAGGAAGGAGGCGGCACTCATCCAGTCCGCCGCCGTTGCCATGCCGTTCGCCAGAGGCGGCACCCCGCCGCCTGCCACGTAAAAGCCCTTGGTGTCGCGCACCCGGCTTGCCCATGCGATGCCGATGTATACGGCAAAGGTCGCGCCGACCATGATGTAGGTCCATATCTGGATACTCATTGCTCATTCTCCGTCATTGCTGTGTTATCCCGATCTTCATTTCCATGCCGCAAGCCCGCCGGTGGAAATGGGCCTATTCGTCGATGTCATACTTCCGGTCGAGCCGGCGCATGAGCAGAAAGTAGACGAAAATCAGAATGACAAAGACATAGATGGACCCCTGCTGCGCAAACCAGAACCCCAGAGGAAAACCGCCAATCTTGATCACGTTCAGCTCGTTCACAAGCACAATGCCGAAAACATAGGAGACCAGTGCCCATATGGACAGCAGTACAGCCATGTAACCGATGTTTGTCTTCCAGTACGCTTTCATGTCCGGTTTCATACGGCACCTCGCTTGTTGCGGATTGCTGATTCGCCCCGCCGGACCATCCGGCAGAGCCGCCCATGTATCCCTCTAGGGCAGAAAAAACAGCAATGCACGCGCTCTTCGGTGAGCGGCAGAATGGGCATGGCGGAAGGATAAACGGACAAGAGCGGCCACTCACCGGGCCATAACGACCGTACATGAGATGTTTTATAATGGCTTTTTACGGAATAACGGGGTTATGGATGCAGAATGACCGTCATAGCGTACGGCCCTATGAGAAGAATCAGGCAGGCGAGACGCCTTTGAGGGTTTTGCATCCTGCAACACAGGAGGAATACACGGAACGGGCCATGCCCATCTGCGATACTATTCTCCCAAAGCCTGCCCGCAGTGCAGACCGCAGCAGGCGCACGTTGCACAGCACAATGCAAAACAACTACCATTCTCCATCATTTCGGAGGGATGAAGATGAACGGGATTTCACTAAGGGCCAAAATGATCTGTTTCTGTCTGGCGGTTGGACTTCTGCCCCTGACTGTCATGGGGTTCTACGCATACGGAACCGCCTCTGACAGTCTGGAAAAAGGGTTCTTCGGACAGCTCTCTTCCATCCGGGAAGTGAAGATGCACACCGTCGAGGAATTCGTCGACATGTGGAAGTCAGACATATCCGCATTCGGCCACTCCAGAAACGCCCTGGATTTCATCGGGCAATTCGATGCATATGCCGAAGGCCCCAACGGCATGCAGGGCAATGCGGTGAATGTCAGTTCCCCGGAATATGACGCCATCCACAAAGCGGCACTGAAGGAACTCGACTACTGGGTGCAAGATTCCGGTTACTATGATGCATTTCTTGCGGATACCAAAGGGCGCATTGTCTTCACGGTGGCCAAGGAGCCTGACCTGGGGCAGAATATTGCCACAGGTTCGCTTGCTTCCAGCGGCATAGGCAAAGCATGGGCAGGTGCCATGCGCGGCGAAATCACGTTTTCCGATTTCGAGCCCTATGCTCCTTCAAAGGGTGCCCCCGCTGCGTTCATAGCCGCCCCCATAAAAACGCAGGGAAAAATAGCGGGCGCAGTCATCCTGCAGGTGCCGCTGGATAAAATAAACGCCCTGATGCATCTGCGAGACGGCATGGGCAAGTCCGGGGAAACCTATCTTGTCGGCTCCGACAAGCTCATGCGTTCCGACTCCTACCTAGACCCTGACGGACACTCGGTGGTTGCCTCCTTCCAGAATCCATCCGTGGGACGCGTGGATACAGACGCCTCACGTGAAGCGCTTGACGGCAAGGAAGATACCCGCGTCATTACCGACTACAACGGCAATTCGGTCCTTTCCTCCTTCTCGCCCGTCAAGGTGTTCAACACCACGTGGGCCATCATTGCCGAAATAGATGAGGATGAAGCCTTTGCACCGGTCGTGGCCCTGCGCAACGCCATGCTCATAGCCGGACTCATTGTGGTCAGCCTTGTGGTTGCCAGCACCCTTTTCATCCTCCGCAGGGAACTGCTGCAACCGCTCAGCAGCATACAGACATTCGCGGATGAAGTGGCGCACGGCAACCTTCTGGCAAAGGCACAGGGAACCTTCAAGGCAGAAATAGGCCGTGTGCACTCGGCCATTATGGTCATGGTGGAGAATCTGAAAGAAAAAATGGCGGAAGCGGAAGCCAAGAGCAGAGAAGCCGAAGAGCAGGCGGGCAAGGCCCGCGTTGCCCTTGCAGAATCAGAAGAGCAACAGCGCAAGGTTGCCTCGCTGCTTGCACGCATGAAGGACATAGCCGAACAGGCTAATGTTATTTCCGAACGCGTCTCTTCTGCCTCTGAGGAACTTACCGCGCAGGTTGATCAGGTAAGCTCCGGTGCCACCATCCAACGCGACAGAATGCAGGAAACAGCCACCGCCATGGAACAGATCAACGCCACGGTTACCGAGGTGGCGAAGAACTCCAGTAACGCGGCAGACAGCTCCGGCGAGGCCAAGCGAAAGGCGGCCGAAGGTGCCAGCATTGTCGGGCAGGTTATTTCCGCCATCGACGACGTGAACAAGCTTTCCGAAATACTCAAGGAGAACATGCGCGAACTGGGTGAACAGGCCGATTCCATAGGCCAGGTGCTTACCGTTATCTCCGACATAGCAGACCAGACCAACCTGCTGGCCCTGAACGCAGCCATTGAAGCGGCCCGTGCCGGTGAAGCAGGCAGAGGTTTTGCCGTGGTTGCAGACGAAGTGCGCAAGCTGGCCGAAAAAACCATGACTGCCACGCAGGAAGTGGGCAACCGCATCCATAGTATTCAGTCATCCGCCAACATGAATATCGAACATGTGGGCAAGGCCGTTTCCGCCGTGCACGTTGCCACGGAAAAGGCCAACAGTTCCGGAGAGGCGCTCGCAAGCATCGTCAGCCTTGTCGATGATGCAGCGGGACAGGTTTCCGGCATTGCCACGGCTGCCGAAGAACAGTCCGCCGCCATGGAGCAGATAAACCGCTCGGTTGAAGAAGTGACCATGATCGTGGGTGAAACCACACAGGGCATGGAACAGGCAGCAGAAGCCATTCAGGAACTGGCAACCCAGATAGGCGAGCTGCGCAAGCTTATCGTGACTCTGGAAAACACAAGCCAGTAGAAAACAGTCATCCAGATGATAAAAGCCCCGGTCGCATGCGGCCGGGGCTTTCTTATTTCAGGGGGGATCCATATCCATCTGTCCTTCCGGTCAGGTATGACCGGAACAGGCATTACGCAGGTGTATCCTCTTTCAGCCGGTAGAAGATGACATACAGCACAGGCACAACCACCAGTGTCAGGATAGAGGCGAAGGTCAGGCCCGCCATGATCGTCACAGCCATGGCTGCAAAGAAGGCATCCATGAGCAACGGCAACATGCCGAGCACCGTTGTTCCCGCTGCCATGAGCACCGGTCGCATTCTGCTGACAGAAGCTTCAAGCACGGCATGGAACGGCTCCCGTCCATCGGCTATCTGCACGGCTATTTCGTCCAGCAGCACAATGGCATTCTTGATGAGCATGCCCGAAAGACTCAAAAAGCCCAGCAAAGCCATGAAGCCGAAAGGCTGCCCCGTGGCCAGCAGGCCGCAGGTAACACCAATCGCCGCAAGAGGCACAGTAAGCCAGATGATCAGCGGCGGGCGCAGCGCGTTGAAGAGCACAACAGTGATAAGCACCATGAGCACAACCGTGGGCGGAATGGATGTAGCCAGCCCCGCCTGCGCGTTGGCCGAATCTTCAAACTCGCCGCCCCATTCCATGAAGTAGCCGCTTGGCAGGGGCATGGCTTCCAGCTAGGGCCGCAGTTCCGTGAACAGCACGCTGGCAAGGCCGGATACCGGCTCGCACGATGCGGTTATGGTGTACTTTCTGTCCCTGCGCTGCAGCAGGCTGAAGTCGTTGATGGTGCGGAAACCGGAAACCACCTGATTGAGCGGAATCATGGCCTTTTGCGAGGGGCTCCACACCTGCACATCTGCAATGCGGCCCACTTCCAACCGTTCTTCCGCAGGGGGGCGGGCGATGATGGGCAGCAGGGAATCCCCTTCGCGATACACGCCCACCGTGGAGCCGGCAAAGGCCATCTGCAGCGCCTTGGCGATATCCGTTCTGTCCACCCCCGCCCTCTTTGCAGCGGCCTCGGCAATGACGGGTTCGAGCACCTTCACCTTTTCACGCCAGTTATCACGCACGCCCTGCGCATTGGCATTGGCCCGCATGATGCTCTTGGCTTGTTCCGAGATGGTGCGCAGCACTTCCGGGTCCGGTCCGCTGAAACGAATTTCCACCGGGTCGTCACGGCCCGGACCAAGGCGCACCTTCTTGAACTTGAAGAATGCCTCGGGATGGTGTTCGGGAAGGATGCTCCGATACTCCTCGATCATGGCCGGAATGTCGCGGAAATCCTTAACCGTCACAATAAGCTGACCGTAGTTCGAGTAGTCCTTTTCCGGCCCGTACACGAGCATGAACCGGGGGGCGCCGCCGCCCACGAAGGTGGAAACGAAGTCCACACGCGGGTCACTGAGCACCCGCTGTTCCAGATCCTTCATCTCAAGGCTGGTCTGGCGGATATCCGTTCCTTCCGGCTTCCAGAAGTCCACGAAGAACTGCGGCTGTGTGGAATCCGGGAAGAAGCTT
>JBKEAK010000068.1:0-31724 GCA_047972125.1 Halodesulfovibrio sp. | reverse complement strand
GCTCGGCTCCGTACAGGGTATTCGGAGAGAACTGGGCAAACACAGAAGATTGCAACGCAAGGTTCTCCGCAAATGGAGGAAGGGGAATGGATGCGGATGCCGTGGCAACATACTTGTCGTATTCGGTATCCGGCACGCCGTTCAGGTCGTAGGGATTCTGCTCCGCACCCAGCGCGGAAAAACCGTGATGATACTCCGCCCCGAGCGACAGAACCGCCGCCCCCAGCCGCCGCGAATGCTGCAGGCGGAGAGTTGACGTTGCCAGATCATAGCTGCTGAGAATCAGCTTGGTGTTGTTGATGTAGTTCGAGATTTCACGCTTGGTGAACGAGATGCCAGCAATGGTCTTGCTGGTGGAATCGCGATGCACCACCCTGTCCAGCCCGGCAGACACGGTCGTTGTTTCACCCGACGAGGTGTAGTCGCTGACAAGCCCTTCAAGCGTGGACGTGTATTCAAAAAGGCTCATGCTGGCATACAGCGTCCAATATCCATAGGGGATGGACATGTAGCCGGACATGCTCTCGTTGCGTGGACGGTCGCCGCCTATGGAGCGGGCATCTGCGCTTCTGTGGAGGGAGAACTGGTCGTTAAGACCGATGAGGTTGTCCTTCTCGAAGGACAGCGAATACAGGTGCCGCCCCGTGGACCGCTGCCCGTTGTTGGCAAGCCCTGCACTCGCGCGCCAGCTTTTCGCAGGGGAGTTGTCTATGTGGACAACGCTGCCCCCCTGCTTCTGCCCCGGCTCAAGACGCATACGCGCATCATTGGAAGGCAGCCGGTTCATCTGGTCCAGCCCCTGCTCAAGATCACGCAGATTGAGCGGCTTGCCTTTGAGACCGGGAAACGCCGTGCGCAACTGGTTCTGCTGCCTGCCCGAACCATCGTTCAGGATGATGCCTTCGACAAACCCTTCAAGCACCACAATGGTCAAGGTGCCTGCCGAAAGATCCTGCTCGGGCAAAAATGCACGCGCAGCAACATAGCCCTCTTCCACATAGGCATTGGTTATGGCCTGCACCAGCGCATTCATATCATCCAACGTGAGACATTTTCCCACGTACGGAGAGCGCAGTGCAGTAACCACTTCCTTGGAAAGCAAGGTTACGCCTTGTATGTCTATTGTTTTGACGGAAAAGCAGATGGCAGAGGTCTCTGGCGCGACCTCTTTCTTCTCTTCCGGAACAGGAACAGCTTGCGGAGGACGCTCACGCCGCTCGCGCATCTCTTCTTCGAGAAGGCGACGACGCTGTTCTTCCTGCTGTATTATCTGATTCTGCTGACGCAAAATATCTTGTGTACTATCCGCAAGTGTCACAACAGGCACACAGATAGACCACAGAAATACCATGACCGCACATGGCATTATCACTCTGGCTCTCATCTCGACTCCCCAAAACAATGTGCCCCCACATTGAGTCGACCAGAGCGTTCACCGCATCGACGCTTCTATGAAACATGTAAGACTATGTCAATAGCGATAGTTACGTTTACATTAGCCGTTGTAATAATACACAGTATTCAGAGCATTCAGCTGAAATAGTACCAGTTCCCCAATATCACGACGTGAAATTGAACACGTTTATCCACTTTTCCGCGCGTTCACCAACGGCAAGGTATATCACATTCCACCTGCCAGCACATGCTCTCCGTTCCTGTTCCGCCCTGCTCTGCATGTGCAGGCACATAATGAAAAGGGCCGGAGCACAATGATGCTCCGGCCCGCTGTAGCCAGATATGCCGAAGGCGTGGCTAGAAGGTGCCTGTCAGCTTGTAAATGCCGAACTCACGGTGGCCGAGGCTCTCCGCCTTGGTCTGCTGCCCGTTGCACACCTTGACGAGCAGATCAAAGACCTCTTCACCCACCTCGGGCAGGGTAACGCCATCGGATATGATACGCCCTGCGTTCACATCAAGGTTGTCAGGCATTTTGGCAAAGGTATCCGGATTACCGGTAATCTTGATGACCGGCGCAATCGGACAGCCGGTGGGCGTGCCGCGACCGGTAGAGAATACCACGACCTGAGCGCCGCCTGCCACCATACCGGTAATGGAATCGATATCCTGACCGGGGGTATCCATGAAGTACATACCCGGCTTCTCGCGGGGCAGCAGTTCGGCGTAGTCCAATGCTCCCTTGAAGGGACAGGTACCAGCCTTGTACATGCAGCCGAGGGATTTTTCCTCAATGGTGGAAAGCCCGCCCACCTTGTTGCCGGGCGTGGGCTGTCCGCTACGCAGGTCTTCACCCATCATGATGGCTCGGTCTTCCACGCTCTTCACCTGTGCAAGAAACTTGGCGCGCTGGCCGTCGTCCTCGAAACGAGCTGCAATCAGATGCTCCGCGCCGATCACTTCGGTGGTTTCGCTAAGGATAGCGCTGCCGCCCAGCCCAACCAGCTTGTCGGCTACATAGCCGATGGAGGGGTTGGAGGCGAGGCCGCTGGTGGGGTCGGAGCCGCCGCATTCCATGGCCATGACGATTTCGCTGATGTCAAAGGCGACGCGCTCCTGCATGGAAAGGGCGCGTGCCATGGGGGCGGCAAGCTCGGCGCCCCTGGCAATAGCCTTAAGAGTGCCGCCGCATTCCTGAATGACAAGATGTTCAACAGGCTTGCCTGAAGCGGCCACTTCTTCGGCCACGGCACGGGCCTGCACGCCGTCACAGCCAAGGCCCACCACGAGCACCGCACCCACATTGGGGTTGAGCCCGAAACCGGTGATGGTTTTCTGGGTCAGGGCAAGGTCGGAACCGATCTGACAGCAGCCGTGCTGGTTCGGAATGCTGATCGCACCGGGGACCTGCGCAGCAATTTTGGCAGCCGTATCAGCCGCACAGACGGAAGTGGGAATAACCAGCAGGTAATTGCGTACGCCGTAGGTGCCGTTAGCTCGCTTGTATCCGTAAATATTCATGCCGTGCTCCTTTACTTGCTTTGCTTGTCGCCGCGTCCGCGGGTGCTTTCGATGTTGTGAACGTGAACATGGTCGCCTGCGGCAATGGCCTGCGTGGCATCGCCGATGATTTCTCCATATTTGTAGCAAAGGCCGTTCACGGCGATGTCGGCAATGGCGATCTTGTGGAATACGGGAATATCCATAGTTGCGGTAACGCTGACAGGGCCGAATGAGAGGGTTTCGCCTTTGCTCACAGGGCGCAGGCAGGTGGCCACATTATCCTTGGCGTTGATGTGCAGGGCTGCATTCATCGTATGTTTCTCCTTAGATGGAAAAGGTTGGGTATGGTCACCGGCTCCGGAACCGGAGCGGTCTGTTTGCATGTTACGCAGGTTCGGAAACGACGCGCAGAGGTCTCTTTTTACGCTCAACACGATCCAGCCAGCTTACCAGCAGCGGGCACAGAATGGCGGTGACCATAACGGCTGCGGCAACCTGCGCCGTGGCTGCTGCGGCAACCGCCACAAGGCTGGGATCTGCTGCGGCAATGGCAGCGGGTGTGGCAGCGGAGTTACCGGCACTGGTACCCACAGCCGCACCAACCTGCGGCGTTTCGGAACGGATGAGTTTCATGACGAAGTAGCCCGCAAAACCGGTGATGACCGTGTTGGCAACACCGAGCAGAATGCCGGGGGCACCGGCTTCCACCAGCTGCCCGAGATTGAGGGCCGCCCCAAGCGGGAATGCAAAGAAGGGAATGGAAATATCCACGGCGGGAGCCAGCCAGTCTCGCAGTTCGGAGTCGAGGTTACCCACGATGCACCCGACGACGATGGGCAGAATGGCACCCAGCAGCATGACAAGCGGAATTTCAGCAAGGCCTGTCATACCAAACGCGAGCATGGTGAAGAAGGGACCGTCGTTGACGGAAAGAATGGACAGCGCGCCAACATCGCTGGAATCGCCGAATTCACCGGCAAGCGCTGCAAATAGACCGCTGTTGGAGTTGGTGAGCGAGGCCACTATGGCAAGCGGCAGCACCCCCATAATGCCTGCCGGACCGAAAACCTTGCTCACAAGCACGCCCAGCAAGGCCCCAAGCCCCACCTTTACGGCAGTAAGGGCAACCCCTTTGACCAGAGGCGTACCCACCTGCTTCACGGTAATCTGCGCTCCCGTGCAGAACATGAAGAAAGCGAGAATGGGCATGGCGCCATTCTTCCACAGGTAAGTACTGAAGCTCCCCAGATTCAGAAATCCGGGAAAGAAGGTGTTAACAAGTACCCCCATAAGCAGGGGGATAATCATGAGTCCGCCCGGGACTTTTTTCACACTGGCCAGAATACGCATTTCAGATCCTCCGGGATGGTTGATTTCCCGGCTCTGTAACAAGAAGCGTGCCTGACTTTATTTACCTATGATATCGGATAGTTAAGAGACGTTCTATAATTCATGTTTCAAAATAAACACAAATCATGTTTTATTTTGAGACATCTGTATCATTTTGCAACACACCCAATTCACGCAGGCGCCGCCACAACGTGGAGCGGCTTATTTTGAGTATATCGCAAGTCTGCCGCACACTGCCGCCCGTTCTGGTGAACACATCACGCATGTAGGCATCCATCATGCTTCGCATGTCCGGCAACACTGATTCACTTTCCGACTGCCGCGCGGGCGTGGGAGCTGTTGTGTCCTCTTCCAGCGCGGCAGAGATGCTGCCAAGGATGACGCTGCGCTCCATCAATCCTTCCAGTTCGCGCACATTTCCCTCGTACCGGCGGGTGGTGAGCATGGCGTGCGTTTCTGGCGGACAGTCGGGAACGGCCTTGTGATAGCGCGTTGCGTAGCGGCGCAAAAAGTGATCCGCCAGCAGCAGAATGGTACGCGGCCCCAGCGCGTGCAGCGAAGGGATGTGCAGGGTCAGCACGTTTATCCGGAAAAGCAGATCACGGCGGAAGCGTTCTTCCTCAACCATGCGGACGAGCTGCCGGTTGGTGGCACACACGATGCGCAGGTCTACGGGGATAATCTTGTCACCGCCCAAACGCATGATCTGGCGCTCTTGCAGAACCCGTAACAAGCGCCCCTGCAACTCCAGCGGTATTTCGCCTATCTCATCCAGAAACACGGTGCCTCTGTGCGCCAGTTCAAAAATACCAGCACGCCCTTTACGGCGTGCGCCGGTAAAGGAGCCATCTTCGTAGCCGAAGAGTTCCGCTTCCATAAGCGACGGAGGGATGGCCGCACAATTGATGGCCACAAACGGGCCATTCCGTCGCGGGCTGGCATTGTGCATACTCTGACAGAAGAGTTCTTTGCCCGTTCCTGACTCACCGGTCACCAGCAGAGGAGTGTCGTACAGAGCGTATTGCCTGCCTTTGGCAATGCACTCCGCCATAGGGCCGTCCTCGTGAAGAATATCATCGAAGGTGAAACGGGCAGAAAAACCCCGGTCCGCAAGTTCGCGCCGGATATTCTGCTCCATGTTCTGCACTTCAGCCACATTCTGAAATGTAGCAACGGCACCTACCACTTCATTATCTATCAACACCGGTGCGCGGTTCACGACCACGTTCTTGCCATTCACATTCAGCACCTGGCCGGTGCTCGGGCCCTTATCCTTCAGTGCCAGCGGCAGGCGGCACTGAGGCACGGCTTCCTGCAGCAGGCAGCCGAGTGCGTTCTCCTTACGCACGCCGAAAATGTCTTCCGCCGCGCGGTTGAATATGGAAATCCGGCTGAAACCATCTATGGCGACAATGCCCTCGTGCACAAAGTCCGTGACCGTGATTATCTGCTGGGCGCGCTGCTGACGGTCCCGGATGGAGGCATACAGCTTCCTTGCTTCCTGGATGGTACGGTGGATGGAATCCTTCTGCGAGTTAATCTCTATTCCGGTATGACCCAGCTCCTCAGAAATCGCCTTCACGTTGGAATCGCCCACAAAAGTCACTATTCCGCTCTCGCGGTAACGGGCAATTGCGTCAGCTATATCCTCCACACGCTGCAGCTCAATCATGACGATGTGCATGGGAAGCAGTTTTTTCAGAATGTCGAACCCATAGATGACGTTACCGTGTCCCACAACACCGATTACGTCTTCATTCTTCAACCGGTTCAGCATGGGAGACAGGCTTTCCACAATGTCGTATGCGCTGACAGGAATCTCCACGACGGGAATATCCAGTTCGTTTTCAATCATGTTGTAGGTCCACCCCCGCGACACGATGACCGAGAATCCGCGCGCCTGCCCTTCTCGCGCAATGCGCAGCCCTTCCTGCATGGTGCCGAGCACAACATGCACATCCTCATAGGCAAATTCCTGACAAATCTGCACGGCCTTGTCATACGTGTCCTGCAGCGGAGCAATAACGAGAATATCCTTCATGGTAATTCCTGTACCGGAGGGCAGTCCCCAAAGGTTTGCGGCCACCAGCTCCTGAGCTTGAGCGGAAAGGTAGCAGCAAGCCTTTGCGTTCTCAAGGCAGATCCGGCAAGAAGGTATACCCCCTCAAGAACTGCTGAAAATATGAACAAATTCATTATATTGAGAGGGAGACATGCACAAAGCCTTCTTGACAGCACCCCGTATTCATGCCCGTCCTTACGCGCACAATGCACCTGTTGATAAAGCCATGCACCCGCAACACATGATAGAAATAAATATTCCTCACAACAAATCAGGCCCCTACCGCATTACCGATAGGGGCCTGCCATACACACATGTACCGTAACCTAGAATACGCTTCTTTTCCCCTTGGCAAGCACAAGGTCATCTGACCACTGGCCAACCAGTTCGCCTTCGATGGTATACATCTTGAGCATCAACGTATAGTTGACCAGCTTTTCTCCGGTTGAGGAATTGCCCTGCTCAGTGGAGGTTATGGTGTTCTTCATCACGTAGTCAAAAGACGTGGAGGACGAATCCATCACGCGCATTACGCCTGATGCCATGAGCATTTCCTGAATACGGTCGTGAATGTCTGCAATGCGCAGATTCTCATCCATCGTGTTGTTGAGAAGATGGCCGACAACCACCTTGGGGCGCTTTCCTTCCCAGGAAGAAATCAGCGAAGAACGCAGCATCTTGTCTGTCACCTTTTCCGCGAACTGCACAAAGTCAGTGCCGGTCAGTTTGGTGTCGTGGTGTGCGCGTTCGCTGCTGTCCACAATTCCTACATTCCCCTGCCCTCCGAAAGAGTTGCCCAGAGAAGAAGTACAACCCGCAAGGGCAATCAGGGCCGCGCACAAGAGAATCAGTCTGAAATACTGCATTGTTATTTCCTCACAGGGGCTTCAAGGGATTCATTGGGAAAACGCACTGCAACGGTCATGTGATAGGCATTGTTGGCCTTGCCCGTGGACGAAATCTGCTCGGACATATGCGGCATGAGCGTAACATGGTGCCAGACATGGGGGACATCGATAGGAAAGCCCTGCTCATCCTGCCACGTTACCATGTATTCAAGAGACAGCCGTTCATCACTGATGTTCTGGATGACTGCTGCGCCTTGCGTGAAGTTCCCCACTCTTCTGAAGCGCGGATTCTCCAGCATGACGTTGCCGAGAAGAACCTCAGAAGCGATGATGAATTTGGTTCTGTCGCCGATTTCAACGGTGTTGTCCGTGGCCCCGACAACCGCACCTGCATCAGAGGTGACGCGTTTGCCGGTGTAGACACTGGTGCATGCTCCGAGAGAAAGAGAGAGCATGAGACACAAAAAGAATGTTAACAGAGTATTTCGCATATTTGCTCCTCTTGAGATTACAGCCAGGACCCCTTGCTCACATGAGCAGTGAGGTTCTCATTCATGCTTCGCGCATATACAATGCACGGACCATTGGCAGGAAGGTTGATGGTAACGGTGTTCAACACCTTGTTCTTGGCGTTACGGGTACGAAGGGTAAGCGAGCTGACATTTTCCGGCAGCATCAACCGCTGCACGCTGATGGTGCAGGGCATGGTCAGCCACGAGCGGGAGTCCGGCTTTGACATGGCGTCGTGCAGCGCCCCTGCAATTTCGCCAAATCCTCCTGCAGCATTGGACAGCATCTGACGTTCGAAATAGGAACGCAGAATGTTGGTGAATATCTTTGCAGAATTCATAGGCAGAGCATCTGCCTCATAGCGCAATGCCAATGCCTCCAGATCCGCCAGCAGCTCAAGCCGCGTATTGGTCTTGCCGTACGCAACCTCTGCAAATGCAACGTCCGACGGAACGGACTTGTACACGGCGGATTTGACAATGACCGGCAGAGAGGAAATGGGAATGCCCGTTGTCTGTATGGTCTTTTCCGGACCAAAACCGTCCGCCACGATCACATGCACAAGACGGCCTTTCGGGCTCTTGTCCATATCCTTTGCGGCTTTTGCCAGCACGGAACATTTGGGCTGCAGTTGAGCTGCCTTTTCGTATGCGATTTTCGCTGCGCTCCGCTGGCCGGAATCTTCATACCCGTCAATCTCAAGAATGGCGGCATTCAGATAATCACCAAAGGGGTTCACAAAAGCGCTGGGAACAGTTTTGGCCCGCTTCACCTGTGAAGCCGAATTCAGGAGCAGCACCTTGGAGAAATCGAGCTTGGCAAAATCCACCCCTTGCGCTTTCTTGTCTCCCTGCTGCGTTCCGTTTCCGGCAACGTTCTGCGCCTCAATTTCCTTAGCCTGCTTCTCGGCGGCTTCCTTCTTTTCTTTTTCCAGCTTGGCCTGAGCCTCTTCTATCTGCTTGGCAAACGCCTCACGTTCCTGCCCCTGAATCTCGATGGCACGGCGAGTCACGTTATAGGCCTTGCGCTCCCCATTCATCAGATAGGCAAGCGCCTTGTAGTTGAGCATCAGAACTTTTTCAAAGCCCGGCCCGTCATAAGGAGTTACCTCTTCAAAACCGACCATGGTTGCCAGACCGGAAAAACACCCCATGGCAAAGCTTCCGGAAGAGGAACGGTTTTCCCTGTCTGTCAAGGTCTGCTCGGCCCCGGAGAAATACGCCACGGATTCATTGTAGCGAGACATTTCAAACTCAAGGTAGCCGCGCTCAATGGCAGGAAGCAGATCCATTTCATTGGCATGCTCCGGAATATCCGCCAGATTGTCTTCTGCGCCATACCGCTCATCAAGCTCGCCGGCCACATCGTCATATTTACCCAGGGCAAAGTTATCGCGGACGCTGGCATTCTTTTCGGCATAGGAGGTCAGCACCTCCTGTACCTTCGCCGCATTGTCCGGGCCTGCCTTCTGCTCGGGAACGGACCGGCTGTCCACGTTGATAACGAGATTCTTGTGGAAGACATATCCGGTGGTTTCACCATAGCTGACTTTATAATATTTCCCTTCGCGGCCAAGCACCTCACCGCAGGCCTCCTGCCCGGTCACACCAAGCACTGCTGTTTTATGCGATGCTTCCTTGTACAGCTTTTTACCGGCAAGAAGAGAAGTGGAGTAGCTTTCTCCCGGGCTCAGGTTAACCCCAAGCAGCGTACGGTAGACAAAGCCCTCGCCCTGCTCCGTTTTGATCACATACCAATCACCTGACTGGCCGGTCAGCAAAACCTGCTGATCCTGCGCCAGCCGAAAGACAACCGGACTTTGGGTGCTTGCCTGCTTTCTGACATTGCACGCCTCAAAAGCCGTGGCACTGGCATCCGGTACAACGACAGCTTTATTTTCCTCCACCTGCTTCGCGGAA
Organism: Halodesulfovibrio sp.; assembly: GCA_047972125.1. Lineage (GTDB taxonomy): Bacteria > Desulfobacterota > Desulfovibrionia > Desulfovibrionales > Desulfovibrionaceae > Halodesulfovibrio. The sequence continues at coordinate 22,137 of JBKEAK010000068.1, read as the reverse complement.
GTCGAATTCGTCATCAGCGGCACCATTGCCAGATTGCCGTTCTTATCAACACATCCGCCCAGCAGCATACTGACCGAAAACAAACCGCACACAATGAGCACGCATACATGCGGCACAGACCGTGCCCGCAAAGTAGATTTCATATCTTCCCCCCTTATTACCATTGCGGTTGCGCAGGAGCAGCCTGCGTCTTAACCGGCTGTGACTGCTTAGACTGCCCTGCACCTTTCTGCTTTACCACTCGCGCAATATCGCCCACCTGCAGCGGCTCACCATCCACCTGTTCGCAACGGGAACGGCTGGCCTCAACGCCCGCACAGCGGATATGGCCGACAGACACTTCCGCCGCACCGAACGTCAATCCCGTGTCAGGGTCCTTCATCTCTTCACCCGGGCGGAACACCTCAAACTTCTGTCCGGAGGCAATCCCCCCGTCAAGACCACGGTTGATGTAACAGGCTTTGCCGGATGCATGCATGACTTTGACGGGGAACAACCGGTTGATGACGCGAGCTACGGCGTCTCCGCAGAAGCTGTCCACGAAACGGCTGATGGAACTGTCTTCGTGCAGATCTTCTGCAGAATACACCTTTTCCGCAAGCACCACGGTTCCGGAATGCGTATCAAGCAGACGCAAAACCGCTTCCAGGTGTTGCTGACCGCTTGTAATGGTCTCATTCAGATACGGAACAGCCTCTGTTTTGACCGTTACGCCAAGCTGGCGCATTTCAACGGTCAGAATATAATCCACGCCCTGCAGCTGCTGCATGCGGGCAGCCATGTCGCCGTTGTGCACGGTTTCATCAAAGGTGGCTTCCTGCACGCTCTGGTCAAGACTGCTTCTGTCGGCAAGGATGAAACGGTTGGATGCTGTCAGCCGGGCAGACAGGTCACCGACAATACGCGTTGCAACATTCTGCTGCACCGCAGGAGAGCCGCCCAGAAAGGTGACCTTGCCCACGGCAATGGCAAACCTGTTGGAACCATTGGGCGAAGCCAGCTTTTTTCCGGCATAGGCTGCGGGTTGTCCGGCGGCACGCGCGGTTCGGCCTTCGTCCTTCCGGAAGGCAAGGTCGCCCGCCATAAATCCTTCACCTTCAACCGGCTCCACAACGCTCAATCTCTCCTGAACATCCACAGCCCGCACCGTGCCGATTCTTTTCTTAATGGTGCCGATGCTGCCGACACCTTCTTCCACCACAGCTTCGCCGGCACGCAGAATCTCGAACACGGCTCCTTCTTCCACGCCGTCGTTGGCCCCACGGGTCACCACCAGCGTACCGGTTCCTGCCAGTTTTGCCGGATAAATCACGTCAATGATACGCCCTGCAAGCTTCTTGCAGACAGCGTCCATCATTTCTCCGGCCGCGTCGCTGCCACCGTCACCGGACCAGCTTTCCACCGTTTCACTGGCATTGATCATGCCCACCAGTTCCGTGGTCTTCACATCCACCACACGCATGCGGATGCGCAGGTTGAGAGCCTGCTTGCTGACCGGCAGAGTCACATTGCCCACGGCAACTGTGGTCTGGCTGGCCTGCATGGTTTCAATGCTGCCGAACACCAGATAATCGGCCTGACTGTCGTTGCCGATATTCTGCAGCGCATGCACCAACGGAGCCTTGCCCCCCTGAGCGCTGGAGAGAACCCTGTCTCCGATCATGCTGCCACGGGAAACTGCACGCTCCATGGCATCGCCCAGTTTGGCAAAGAAGCCCTGCGGCTCCTCGTTGGAAAGCCGCTCGTTCACCACACGCTGCAGCATGCCCCTGTCCAGCACACGAAAACGCTTGCTGTTCTGCAGCACTTCCGCAATTCGATCCGCCATGGGCAGCGGAATGGTATACTGACGCTGGGTGCCGGTTCCGCCTGCGAGCTGATCATCGCAGGATATGATGGCGATGCTGGGCAACGTCTGTTCTGCACAATGCCCCGGCTCTGCCCCGATCAGGCATAAACACAGCAGCAAGCCTGCCATGCAGGAAACTATCCGGAATACCATACTTGCTCCTATTGCGGCTTACGCACGATATCGCGGACAGCCATCGGGCCACCTTCCACAATACGGCAGGTCGTCATCTTGGGATTGACGCGGGTCACCTCAATCTTGCCGGCGTAGGCCTCTGCACTGCCAAGATTCTCTCCGGTGTAGGGGTCCTTGATGATTTCTCCGGGCGTGAACACTTCAAGGCGCATCCCTTTCTTGAGTCCGCCATCCTGCCCCCGGTTGATAATCACTTCATTGCCGCGAACCTGCACGATGAGCATCGGGAACACCGTATCCAGCAACTCATCCACGGTCTTCGCTGCCATTTTCTGCGCAAGATGTTTGAAAATGACCGGATCGGGAGTCTTGTTCCCGCTGTTCACGATGGCCTCTTTGGTAGAGAAGCTGCTTTCAACGATATAAGAAGCCTTCAGTTCGCCGGTGGAGGTATCCACAATCTGCACACTCGTGCTCATGGCCCCTATATCGCGACGGCGGAACTTGTTTTCAATATTGGGAATGGCAATGGCCTCACGGTACATCGAGATACGCTGCACCTCGGGAATGATAAGCAACTGCGCAATGCCGAGCTTGCCTTCTTCCGCACCGGGGCCGCTTGTCAGGGAGCTCTTGGCAAACTGCTGCTCTTCCCGCACAGCGGCGAGCACGTCAGCCTGCCTGGTAAACAAAGCCAGCTTGCGGCTGTTACGCACCGCCGTTTCAAGCTCGGCAAGCAGCATGCTCTTGTTCACATTCTTTGCTGCTGCAGCAGAAACATCAGGACTCACCTTGATCTCCTGAATGGCAACCGTCACCTTGCCCGGTGCAGCTTCTCCCTGCGCATGCGCCGCACCGGCCAGCAGGAAGAGCCCTGCGAGGAAGGTGCAGAAAACTGCTGCCACATGTTTCATATGAGTGGTCATATAGCCCCCTTTTTCAGGTAAAATACAATGCCGGATTCCCGGCCATCCGGCAGGTCTCCATCTTTCCCGAGCCGTTGCATATCTGCCATCGGTCCCGCGAGCACGTTTGGCCCGCGCTGAAACCGCAGCACCGCACCCCGGCTCTCTGCTCATTCCCGATCAAAACGGCACGGGCCCGCACAAGGCAGGCGCTGCCGATATTACTTCCACAACCGTTCAATTCTTGTCTTCGGATAATAGAATCCGAGAATCTGCTCATGCGTGCGGCTCTTGCCCAGCTCAGCCGCTCCCCACTGTGAGTAACCGACTCCGTGGCCGTGCCCGCGCCCTGTAAAAACAAAGGTATCTCCGTGCCTGGTTATGCTTACCAGCACCTCGGGCAGATTCAGCACCCGCGAACTTGCCAGCGTTGTCCGCATCCGCACAACCGTCTCCCCTTTTGCATGGCGCAACCGCGCCTTGAGAATCCGGCCGGACGGCCCGGAGAGGACAGGCTCAATCGCAGACAGGCCTTCCGCATCCACGCCTATGGCCCGCAAGGCCCCGACAATCTGGGACACGGTGAACGAGCGCTCCCACGAGGCCATCTTTCCGGCAAGACTGGCCGGATCGCTCTGGGCGACAAGGTAGGGTTTGACTGTGCCGAAAACTGCCCCCGCATCCGCCGTATATCCGCCGCTGTTGGCGGTATACTGCGAGAGGATCGGCTTGTTGTTCCATGTGAGAACCATCCCCGCAGTCTGCTTCACGGCTTCGGAAGTCTTCGGTGTTTCCTTGGAAACGCCGCCATACATCTGATCGCGGGTGTCATCGATAATATCGTAACTGCGGCCGGCACGATGCATTTTCTGGTAATATGCATAGGTTCGCGCCGCGATAGCCTGCGCCTTGAGGGTTTCAGCGGGCCACGAGGCATACGACTCCGAAGGTACGACGGAAAGCAGATAACCTTCTATCTCCACAAGGTTCAGCACAAGCAGCCGGCCCCTGTCGTTGCGGATCAAGAAGTTTCCGCGCACCAGCTTGCGTCTGCCATCCACGGCAACAAGGCAAGGCTTCGTGCTTTTAAGTGAAATCGCGGCCGCAGGGTGCTGCCAGCCGTTCACAATCAGACCGTCCCCGGCAGGTACGATGGTTATGGCAGCATGGGCGCTGCCATCTTCGAGGAACAGTGATGGATGGTCCGGAGAAGATGCGCTGAAGGAGGCTGATTGCGCGGCCTTGCCAAGGGCAACTCGCAACACAGGGGCAGCGCCCCTTTCTTCTGCCTGCTCCGGAACCTCCTGAGGAACATCCGTGCGGCCCTTGCCAAGCCTGCTCAGCATGGCCTCCACCTGATAGACATATTTCCCTTGCGGATACGTACGCATATACTGCAGATACAGCTCGCGGGCCTGTCCCGGATCACCGGCCTGCTGCAACAGGAACCCGGACTGATACAGTGCGAGTTCCGACTGGTCGGGAAACTCACGGGCCAGTTCACGGTACACCTCGATAGCCTCGGTTGCGGCATCAAGGAAAACGGCCAGCACCATGGCCTTGGCCCGAAAAGCATCAGAACGGGTCTTGGGATACCGGCTCTCTTCCAGCGCTGAATTGATGTAACTGATTGCCTCCAGATACTTTCCCTCATCCACAAGCAGATCTGCGTTATTCAGCTGCCAACGGGCAAGCTGCTCGGTCTGCACGTCTACCTCCGCGTGCGCTTCAGCAGGCACGGAGACAGCCAGCAGTACGAGCAGAAACGTCAGGATGGCAGTCGCATTCCGGCGTATCAGGCGGATGAAATACAGCAACCCAAGCCCCCCAAAAGGCTTACAGCGATACAACAGGAAGGGCCGTGATACCACAGCCCTTCTCAACGCAACTTAAAGAACAAACACAACCTTTGCCTGCGGCAGAATGTTGGTCTGCTTATTCTGATTGAATAACAGCGAGGCATCACTTTCGGATATTACGGCCTCGGTCTTCTGCAACACCTTGGTGCACTTCACCACCATGGGGTTGGTTGATCCCCAGGAAGACAGCAAAGCCTTTGCCTTTTCCTCGGTCGTCGCAAAAGAGCCGCATCCGCGGTCCATGAGCATTTTGGGAGAAACCATGGAAGGCTCAAAAAGCACTTTCATATCCTCCGTCAAAATCCTGTTCCCCAGCGCCGGTGAAAAATCAGTCCCCTCTACAAGAACAATCAGTCCGTCGTAGGCCTGACCGGGCAATTCAACAATCTGGTCTGCCGGAACAAAGGTCTCCAGAGCGGAGACTTTCAATACGGAAGGGGGGTCCTGCAAGGTCGGGGCAAGGGTCGCATACAGAGAATTTTCTCCCCGCAGGTTAAGCCGCATTGCCACCCGGGCGTATCCGCCCTGATCAACGTATTCTTCAGCGACCACTTCCGCCCCCTGCAGGAAGCCCTGCACCGAGGTCTGAATGGAGTCTTCGAGCAGCATTCCCTGACTTACGGTACTGGCCCCAAAGAGCTTGAGCCCCTTCACGGTTTCTGCCATGGCCCGCTGGGCTATTACCGTGGCCGCGCGCTTTGCCTTATAGCGGGTTTGTCCTCCTTCGGATTCTCCCACAACAAGGATGTAGCCGTTTTCAAACACGGCAGAGGTTGCCTTAACCTCATGCATCTCGAGCCCGGCAGCAGCCGACCCCACCCACATAAGACATATCAGAACAGCAACTGACAAACGGTTCATGATGGCCTCCTGCACGCTCTAGGAATATACAATCACACGAACAAACAACTTTCCCCTACATAAATTGCCTATCTTTATTCCGAACACCATACATCGCCTGAAGTACTGCAAACAGTTCAGAAAACATCATCATACGTGCCACAACACAAATGCCCTCATCATTCAAGGCAACGCGACCAGCAACCCCGTATGGTGGCGCAAAAAAATGAAAACAACAGAACAATCGGCGTATTATGGCACAAGAAAAATATTGCTTAATACAATATTATTTTATAGTCCATCGCCTTATAGGACACATTCAGACAAAGCATGCCCGACATTTATCTTTGTCATCCTGCGAGAATTTGAAGAAATCCCTGAGCATTCGCCCGAAAAGAGGAGATCCATTCCGGATTTTGCCGACTCTCCAACAGGATCGTGTCGCATTTTCATTGCAAAATATACCATGCCTTCATTGATTGTTATCGTCTTTTGTGCCATCCGATGATGACAAGGCATCACGCGAGGCATTGCCAATTTTTTGTTACGGGGGGGTCATGATCGTAATAAGAATTGCGTTTGCAGCTTGCATCATGCTCCTGAGCATGACGCTGACACACGAAATTCATGCAGCAGAGCAATGCAGCATCGTCACTGTTGAAGGAAGCTGCGCCATTGAGGGATACACGGCCCAGCAGGCTCAGAGGATGGCCCTGCGGCAGGCAAGATCTCTCGCCATAGAACAGGTTGCAGGCGTTAATGTAGTCTCTTCGACGCTTGTTACAGACGGCAGGCTTGCAGCTGATTTCATCCGCTCCTTCTCGCGGGGCTACATCACGCGGGAAAAAACGACATGGCTTCCGGTCCGCGAATATCAGGCAGACCCGTCCACCCCGCCGATCGTTGAATACAGAGTGCAACTGGTTGCCTCTGTCGCCGTCCCCCGGCGAACCCACGCCTCTCTCGGCCTCTCTGCCAAGCTGAACCAATCCATTTTCCGGGCGCATACGGAGCCGCTGGTCATCGACATACGATCAGGAGCTGATGCCCACATTGCCATATTCAACATCATGGCCGACGACACAGTCGCCATGCTCTATCCCTACAGGGGCGAACCGCTCCGCACCGGCGGGGGCAAACCGTTACAGCTTCCGAACTCTGATGAAGACCCGATGTACCTCTGCACGCTTCCCGGCGTGAACAGAGATACGGAGGCCATTCTGGTCGCGGGAATTCCGGCTTCGGACACGCGGCGTTGGCGCGACGTATTCACACCGGGAGAGACAATGCCGTTGAGCACCTTCTTTGCCGCATACATGGAGCTTGCAAGCTCAGGGGAAGAGGTGGTGCTGCCGTATGAAGTATTTCAAGAATAACGCGCCCGGGCGCATACCCTCCACCATTCGGCATTCCGGATCAGCACCTGAGGCACAAGGGTAATTACATGAGCATTTCAAAGCATCTGACCATGGGCATGGTAGTTGGCACTCTCTTGCTGAGCGGGTGCCAGGGAGGCAAGCAGGCAACAGCGGACACCTCTGCGCAGAAACCGGCGGCGGCCATTCTGCAATGCGATACCGCAACACTGCAGGCCGATGATCTGGCAAAGAACTTACTCGACTGGAAAAAGATGTGGGCACTCTGCCCCGCCAGCCCCGTCGCCGGATACAACCACGCCATTCAGGAGCTGAAAAACGGCAGGGTGGAGCAGGCCCGGGCCATTGTTGCCGAAGCCAGTTCTCTGCATCCGGACTTTCTGCCCCTGCAGCAACTGGGAGAACAGCTCAAAGACCCTTTTGCAGCCATAGGCAGCCTTGCTGACGCCAAGCTCAAACAATGGCTGATGCGCGGCAGCGACCTGACCTTCAACACACCCAAGCCCGTTAAATCCGTACCCCCGCCTTTGCCGGAACTGGTTAAGGGAGAATATGAAAAAGCTGCAGCATTCCAGATGCGGGTGGAGCAGGCACGGGAAGAACGCCTGCGGGTATTGAAGACCATTGAAGACCGATATGCGAAAGAAGTAAGTGCCTACAATGCTGCTGTCGCCAACCACACTGCAGCTCTCGAAAAAGAGAAACAGGAACGGCTTGCCCAGCTTCCGGCCAGGCGCGCACAGTTCGTGACAGAAGCCATGCACGCCGTGCTGGGAAATCCTTCCGTGACATCTCCGGTGTATGATCCGGAAACAGAGCGGTTCTATGCCCTGCTGGTCTCCGGATCAGGAGCCGTGGCGGAGAAGATAACCATTTCTGTACCGGTTAACGCTGCACGAACGTTCAAAGAGCACATTGATGATGTACGGCCTGTGGTTCCGTATTCGCTCAAAGGCGACCGTCTTGAGCGGGGGGTTCCTTACGTCACCCTCGGCAATGAGCAGTATAACGCCATGTTCACTGACGAGGGCTTCACCCCTGTGACCATGACGGCTGTTGCGGACGCGGTCCTGCCCGCCGGAACAGAAGCCAGCGTGATGGCCGTTTCCAGGCAGGACATGAAGCAGATGCTGACTGAAGATGAAGAATATTTCGGCGCTGCACTTTCCACACAGGACGACCCCAAGCTCGCCAGACTCCGTCAGGAGCAGGCAGAGACCCGTCGCCAGCTGCAACTGGCCCAGCAGGAGAAAAAACGGGAAGAGGAACGAGAACGGCTGGAGCATGAAATCCGCCTGCAGCAAAAGGAACTGGCTGCGCTGGGCGGCACCTATGGCCAGCAGTACGAAGGGCTGGATGAAAAAATACAATGGACCTTCTGTCCGGCAAAGAAGGCCGCTTCGGATACCGTTGCCGTTGTTATCGGCAATCGCGCCTACAAAAAGGGCATTCCGCTCGTTCACTACGCATACAACGACGCACTTGCAGTCAAAAAGTTCCTCATTGAAGGCGCCAGAGTGCCGGAGGAAAATATCCTGTTCCAGAAAGACGCTACAAAAGGGGAAATGGAGGGCCTGTTCCGCCGCACCCTTCCCATGCGTGTGACTCCCGGCAAAACAGACGTCATTGTCTACTTCTCCGGTCACGGAATGCCCGTGGAGAACGAAGCCCTGCTCCTTCCTTCCGATGCGCGACCGGAAACTGCCGATATAGCGGGCTACTCACGAGACGAACTGCTCAAGCAGCTGGCTGCGCTGGAGGCGCGCAGTGTCATAGTCATTCTGGATGCATGTTTCAGCGGCACCGCAAAGGACAGCACCCCGCTCATCATGGCCAAACCGGTGTACCGCAAACCGCAGAATGCCAGCCTGCCTCAGGCCGTGACGCTCATTTCTGCCAGCAGCGCAAACCAGATATCCAGAATGCTGCCGGAAGAAGGAATGAGCCTTATGACGTTGTACCTTCTCAAAGGCCTTTCTGGTGAAGCGGACACCACCAAGGACAACAAGATAACGGTAGCAGAACTGCGCAAGTACCTGACAAACGCAGTCAGCTCCACCGCCCGCAAGCAATTTGACGCCGAACAAACACCGGAAGTGCTGGGAGCCGACCAGCACTCTCTGATCTCGTATTAGGGAGCAGGAACAATGCCGCATACCTCATCGTCAAACTATCTGCGAATCATGCTCACGGCCTGCTGCATATACTGGATGCTGGGTGCATCCTTATATGCCGCTGATGACACATCCATCCTGTGGGAAAATACAAGCGGCGAGCGTCAGGTTGATTACCTGTCGTGGGACGCCTATCCGGATGATCCGTTCATCAAAGCCGTGCGCCAGCTGCCGCTTGTGGAACCGGCAACCGGCATGTCCATGGTATGGGTCCCCGGTGGATGCTACCAGATGGGAGACACCAAGCCCGGCAAGCAGAACGATGCACCTGCGCACAAGGTCTGCGTGGACGGATTCTGGCTCGGCCAGTTTGAAGTCACACAGGCCGAGTGGCAAAGCGTGATGGGCAACAACCCTTCCCATTTCGTCAACCCGAAGAATCCTGTAGAGAACGTAAGCTGGAACGATACCCAACGCTTCATCGCCAAACTCAATGGCAAAAGCGGCGGAAAGTACCGCCTTCCCACCGAAGCCGAATGGGAATTCGCCGCGCGTGCCGGCGCCACCACGACATACTGGTGGGGTGATGATCTTGGGCAGAACAACGCCAACTGTCTGGGATGCGGTTCCAGTTGGGATGGAAAATCCCCCGCACCGGCAGGCTCTTTCTTCCCCAATGCGTATGGCCTGTATGATCTCGCGGGCAACGTATGGGAATGGACACACGACACCTACACGGCAGATGCCTACGCGCGGCACGCCAAACGCAACCCCGTATGTACGGAACAATCCAACAGGAGAGTCTACCGCGGAGGAAGCTGGTATAACGGACCAGACAGCGTCCGCACGAGCAAGCGTGAGGCCAATCGTCCGGAGAAGCATTATCGCAATGTAGGCTTCAGGCTGGCACGCTCGCAATAGGTGAGACAAAGACACGTCGCCCCCCAACTTCCATCCTCTGAACATCACCCGGGTATTGTAATGAAGAAGCACGTCATTTCCTTCACTGTGGCAACCATACTGATCCTTTCTACAGCATGCGGAGCACTTGCTACCGGCAGCAACAAGAGCGAAGTGCTCTATATTGAACAAGGCAGAGAGTTTATTCAGAAAAAGGAGTACGACAACGCCGTGCGCCTGCTTGAAAAGGCTGTAAAAGAATTCCCCGAATCCAATGTGCTTCGCGCCGACCTTGGCAGAACGCTGATGTTTACCGGTGAATACAAACGTGCGGAAGAAGAATTTCAGAAGGCATTCAAGATGGACCGCACCACCATGGTCGCCCAGCAGCTTATCGAACAGACCAGACTGACGCAGGAAGCATTGACAGACAGGGACATGGAGCGACGCTACAACCTGTTTGAAGGCAAGGTGATAAACGGCCTCACCGTCTTTCTGGGAGTATTTCTCGGCACGCTTGTTCCTGTTCCGCTGTGGCGCCAGCGCTACGCCTTCCGAAAGGCTTTACGGCAGGAAAACTGGGACCTGGTCACCGACCACCTTGAAGACTTCATCGGCAACTGGAAAAAAGCCGAACTCCGAAGAGCCATGGACATCATGCTCGGGAGCTACAGCCAAAGCGACGTGGAAACAATCATCACCAACTATGTCGACGACGCCTCCGCCAGAGACAAGCTCTTATATTTTCTTGAGCGCATGCACGCCAAGCGGTGCCCGTTGACCATTTGCAAGCAGGAATAGCCGCCCCCCTCTCTCAACCCAAAAGGCTTACGATCAATTTGATCGTAAGCCTTTGTTATTCCTTGGTACCCAGGACGGGACTTGAACCCGTACAGCCCGAAGGCCGAGAGATTTTAAGACTTTTGGTCGCCATTATTTTTACCCTCGCTTAAAATCGTTTGCTGTTGTGATCATTTGCAATTTGCCTTGCTTGATGTAAGGGTCAATCCGTTGTGCATCGTGTGAAATCGTATCCCATCGTAACAAAAGTGACCCTATAGTGACCCCGAGAGGGCGGTGCTGATGGCCGGTGATTACAAAAAGACCAACTACCCCGGAGTAGAGTACAAAGAGCATAAGACCCGCCGGAATGGTCCCCGGGCAGATCGCTACTTTACAATCCGCTACAAGGTGGACGGCAAGACCATCCGCGAATGCCTTGGATGGGCTTCTGACGGTTTCTCGGCTGCCGAGGCATCTGACATCCGCAGCATGATCAAGAAGAACAGGAAACTTGGTGTGCGCCCTCAGAGCCTCGAAGAGAAGCGCCAGATGGATGCCGAGCTCCGCGAACAGGAGATCGCCGAGGCCGGGAAACGAAAGACCTTCGCCGAGGCTGCGCGACGATACATGGAGGAATACTCCATACCGAACAAGGCTAGCGCCGGACATGAGCAGGCTCGCCTGCGTGATTACCTGCTGCCCGATCTGGGTGAGAAGCTCCTCGAGGATGTCACCCCGCACGACGTGGCCCGGATAAAGCTCGCGCTGCAGGAGGCTGGACGAAGCGCTTCCACGGTGAAGCAAGTGCTGGCCCTCATCAGGCAGATCATTAACTACTCGCGCACACGCGGCTGGCACACCGGAGAGAATCCGGTGCGCAAGGTCAAGATGCCCAAGATCAACAACCAGCGCGTTCGCTATCTCTCTGATGAAGAAGAGGTCGAGTTCTTCGCTGAAGCCGCAAAAGTCTCCAAGGATCTGCACGACATGTGCATGGTCTCGCTCTACTCCGGCCTGCGCATGGGTGAAGTCTTCGCCCTGCAGCAGATGGATGTGGATCTGGGACGCAAAAGCATCCTTGTCCGTGGCCTTGACCATGAGCGAGGCCCTAAAAGCGGCTATAACCGCACCGTCCCCATATCTGACAGAATAGAGGCTATCCTCGAAGAGCGCTGTAACATGGCGCAGGATGCCAGCGCACTGCTGTTTCCCAAGGAAGACGGCTCCATGCGCATCGAAACCGGCAGCACGTTCTATACGGTGCTGCGGCATTTGGGATGGAACGACAGCATCACCGACAGGCGGCTGAAAATGGTTCCGCATGTGCTTCGCCATACCTTCGCGTCCCGCTTGATCCGTAAAGGGGTGGCCTTGCCCGTTGTTCAAAAGCTGCTTGGTCATTCGACTATCCAGATGACGATGCGGTATGTGCAGGTTGAGGATGACCAGTGCCGAAGTGCCATTGATGCGTTGTAGCCTCTAAAGCCCTTTGTCCTGAACCTTTACCCGCCCCATGAACCACGGGATAAATTCGTCCTTCAGGTACCCTACCCGTCGACCGTTCATCGAAATTTTCGTACCCGGTCCCTCCCCTGCGCTATCCAGATCCCGAAGACGAACGGCTGTTATCATGCCGCCCGTGAGCTTCTCTGCATGCTCGCGGCTCACAATAGGGGGCATAGCTTCATAGAGGGACTTTTCCACTTTGTCGCGTGTAGTGTGATGGGGAGCTGCCATAGCTATATTGCCTCCAGAAGGTTGCCCTGCAGGGCGGTATTCGGGGAAATCCAAAGATACTCCGTGCGTTCGGATGCCATATCCGCACGAGACTTGCGGGCAATCCGGCTCCATCCAGCGTAAAGAGAGCGGTAGAGGTCGCTGTCATAGCCAGAGACAATAACCATGCCTTTGCAGGACTTCAGAGCACAGGCCAGTTCCTCATGGTCGGCATCCGACATCTCGAAGCGGTACTGGCCGAGATGTAACGTACGCGTACTGGCCACATACGGGGGATCCACATACAATAGAGAACCGGGGCGGTCATATGCAGCGATTACCTGCAACGCCGGTCGCTGTTCGATGACCACGCCACGTAAGCGCTCTGTGAAGTTCTTGATCAGATCGGGATAACGGGACCAGTCCACAGCTGGGCTGTTCTCACCGGGACGAAATGCCCTGAAGGCGTTTCTGGTCTTGCTCAGGCATGACTTTGAGCCGAAGCCGAAGAAAGAGCGCACGATATAGCGCCTCGCCTGTTCCACAGGATCATCCGCAGGTTCATAGGACAATTCGAACTCTGCTCGGGCGAAGGGGGTGAGGGCCAACAGACGGCAAAGCGCTTTTGCTGTCGACGCATCCTGCAGTACACGAAACACGTTCACCACGTGACCGTCGAGATCGTTGTAGACCTCGGTCTGCACTCGCTGCTTGCGCAAGAGTACCGATGCCGCGCCGCCGTATGGCTCCACATAGACCTTATGCGAAGGAAAGTGGCTGAGTATCCATGGCGCAAGACGGAACTTGCCGCCGTGATAGCGCAAGATAGGACGAGTGACGGTATCCATCATCCCTCTATTGCCTCCTTTCGAATAACTTCCTTGGGGAACGGGTGATCAGCCAACAGCATCAAGCGGATTCGGGGATAGTAAGTGTCACCGTCGAAGGTGAGATCACTCACCAATCCTTCCCCCTCGTAAACACCGAAGTGCCTGCCGAGATGCAGCCGGGTAGTGATCGGCCCTCGCTGGCTGAAGGTCAATGTGGCGTCGGAGACATGAGGGCCATCTGACCGTTCCCAAACAACAATGTCGCCATCCATCAGCGGAGTTGTGGAGCTGTATCGCTCGCCCCGCATTGCTAGGATGCGTTCTATGTCTACGGATAGGCCCAGTCTTTTGATGACGTATGCGACACAGGGGTAAGCAAACTCGATGAGGAAGAGGTTCTTCATTACTCATCCTCCTTGAACCTGACTTTTCGATACAGCTTGAGAGCGTTGATGCATTGTTTACAGGTAACTGTTCGCTTTTTGGTTTCCTGAAGGTCGCTCCCACCACAGAACGTTCCGCACAAGGTGCCTTCATCGACGACATTGCAGACGTGGACACCGTCTTCATCTTCCAGAAAGCAAATATCCGAATCCATCTCTATCCCCTCGCATTCCTGAAGCCGCGAACCATGCCCACGGTCCAGATTATTGTCATGGTGAAAACGCCCCAGCGGTCGGTACCGACGGTGTCCGCGAACCATCCCACCTGCCCCAGCAGGCCGAGAGCATAGCCGAGGCGGCGAGTGCGGGGGGCGGGGCTGGCAGTGAGCCAGATGAACAGGCACCCGGTTATGGCGATCCAGATCTGGAGCAACATGCTTACAGACTCCCGTACTGTTCTCTGACAGCCCGCGATTCATCAGGCAGCAGGTAGTATTTCACCGGCTTGCCGATCTGCTTGCGCCAGTTGGGCTCACCCTTGCGGGGGCCTTTGATGAAGTAGCCGTCGCAACGCACAACGGTCACCTTGAGCGAGCCGTTGGGATAGCCGTCTACATGCGTGGTTACGGCCATCACATGTGCATCGTCCGGAAGATCGAATTTGCCGCGAAGGTGCGCGGTAAGGCCGGGGAAGTAAGAGATGGGCTTTTGCTGCTGATCAGAAAGGCACACTGTCCATACCTCCATCGTCAACGATGCTGGGAGATGAGGGCGCCTTAACCGGAGCTTGCTTTGCAGCTTCTTCCGACAGCTTCGCCTTAATCTTTTCCTGCTTAGCCGCTTCCTCCTCCAGCAGGGAGTGAATCCGCCCGCTGAGAGACGGACACACAGAGCCGCCGGTTTGTTCTTTTTGGTTGTAGTCGAAGACATGACCCGTCGTTTGCGGCACAAAGGAACTAAGCATCTCGTAGGCATCGATAGCATCGAGATTATTGTTTTCGATGATGAGACCATAGAGTGCCCGCAGCACCCAATACAGAGCGTTGGGAGACTCCCTTTCCGCTTGTTTCATAAGCCGTCTAGCAAGACTCTTGCGGGCTGCTTCTCGTCTGTCGCTGTTCGCGTAGCACACTGCTTTCCGCAGACGGCAATATTCATGCTCGCAGAGACGGCAGATAGTATCGTTGGGCTCAACCGTGCGGAACTTGTAGTTCTCACACTTCTCCTGCCCACAGTCGGCAGGAACAGGCTTCCGTTTGCTTCTAGCCATGCTGCACCTCCGGACGATCCTGATACTCTGCGGCCACCTCAACACGACAGGAGCGGCCATCGAGCACAAAGGGGCTGGGGGAGAACAAGTTCCGCAGGATGCAGAATGCAGATACCTGCTGCGAGTAGATCGCACGACGGTGCCGGAGATAGAGGCACCCGGCGCAGGCCTCTCTTGGTTCAGCGACCTTCTGCGAGGCTTCCTGCAGTTCGTTAAGCTGCGCACGCAGATCGCGGATTTC
The DNA here is from genome assembly GCA_047972125.1 of Halodesulfovibrio sp. Classification (GTDB taxonomy): domain Bacteria; phylum Desulfobacterota; class Desulfovibrionia; order Desulfovibrionales; family Desulfovibrionaceae; genus Halodesulfovibrio. The sequence continues at coordinate 6,936 of JBKEAK010000068.1, read as the reverse complement.
GGTGTTGTGCTGCTGCACCACGGCAAGGTGGTCTGTGTACCGTACGAATTCACCTTTGACATTGCGGGTGGCCTTGATTCTGAAGCGCGTTATCATGCCCTACCCCTCCTGCTCGCTGATCTCGCTGCACAGATGCAGCGTGCCATCAGGACGGAAGTACGGGGCAACGCCTTTATCAATCTTGATGTACTCCACGCCGTCAACGCAGTAGCGGGTGTACTCTTTCTCGCCGCTCTGGACCTTGCCAGCAATGGCACCCTCGGGGGCGTTGAGCCCTATAAAAACGAAAGCGCCGATAAAGAGCAGCACTATAGCTAGTCCTAAAATCCAACTGTAATCCCTATTCGCTCGCATCACTCCCCCCCCTACATCACGTTGACCGCGTCTTTCAGCGCGGCGCTGGGGGTGAACTTCACCGTGCGCGAGAACGGGATCTGCATCATCTCGCCGGTGCCGGGATGGCGACCAATGCGCTCGGCGCGGTCCACAACGCGGAATGAGCCGAAGCCCTGAATCTGTAGCCCATCGCCCTCAGCAAGCTGCAGCGACATGGCATCAAGGGTGGCCCGAAGCACAGAGGCAACGGTTTCTTCGGTTGCCCACTCCTTTTTGAGGGCAAGCTGGTCCTGAATCGCTTCAATAAGTGCTTTTCTGGTCATGGTGTTCCTCCCTTATCCCTGTTAGAAACCGAGCCCGAAGTCCGGCTCTCTGTGATAATCCCCGTCAGAAAAATTGCGGCTGGCCACTCCCGTTACATGGCGTTCCAGCTCTTCCTTCAGCTCCACTACGCGGCGCTTGTACTTGTCGCGTTCCAGCGTCAGGGCCTCGATCTGCAGGCCGGTGCGGTCCAGCTCCGGAGCCCATGCCCGCACCAGCATCTCGCCGATGCAGCACTTCACCCTCTCCCCTCCTGCCCAAAGCACGACAAAGTTGCCTTTACGAACCATCTTGTGCCGGGCAGGCAGAACGCGGATAACGCCGTGTATGTTGATCTCGTATTCCTCAAAGCCCGGAATGCGCCGCCAGCCTTCTGCTTTTGATTCGGCCATTCGCGCCTCCCTAGAAACCGAGCCCGAAGTCAGGCGTCCGGTACAGGTCTCTGCCGTAACGGTCGGGCTTCACATCTCCGGTGGTCCACGGGTCGTCAAAGAGTCCGAAGCCGGAACTGGAACGGCCCTTGGCAGCGGCTATCTGCTTTGCCAGAACGGTGTTCCGTGCAGCATCCTGCTGGGCGGAGCGAGCACAATCGGTGGAGCAGTGCTTCTGGCGTGAGTTCTGCTTCTTAAACGCCTTGCCGCACCATGCGCACTCGCCGTCTGCCAGCCGCTTGTTTGCCTCCTGATAGCAGGCGCGGGAGCAGTAGCGGGCTCCGGCAGCAACCCTGCTGGGGGAGGCGTGAAATTCATGGCCGCATTGTTCGCATGGCACGTTAGGCATGGCCTGCCTCCACAAGGTTGGCGAGAATCCGGATCTCCCCGGCCAGCGAATCCATCTTGGCAGCGACATCAAGCAACTGCTGCGGGTCAGAAAGGGGCAGTCCCTGATTCATCCATGTGGCGTTAATGGCTGCCAGCTCAGCAAGCTGCGCCCAAACCAGCGGCAACTGCGCCTGCACGGTTAATTCAGCGGCCATACGCCCCTCCGCTCTGCACGGCTCCACACCGTGGTTACAATCCACATGGCGATAACGCTGACAATGAGCACAGCCATGCCGCCAAGGAACGCGATCATCAGCGGATCATGCGGAACCTTCTCAATGATTCTGGTCAATGCGTGCATCTCGTGCATCTGTTTCTCCTTTGGGGATAAACCCCAGCTTGGCCCTGTGGCGGTCGCGGATTGCCGTGATCTTGCCCTTGGCAACAATCAAGTCGCAGTGGTCAGAGCCTGTAAGGCCCTGCATTTTCGTCAGCCGTGCGAGCTTGCTTTCGATCTCGTCTGCCAGTCGGCGGATTGCTGCTGAATCGTCCATGGCGACCTCCCGTTTCCGTTTGTGCGGGGGGGAGCCGGGGGGAAGGGGTGCCTCCCCCCGGCTAGGTGTTCCCGTCACCTACGATGCAGCGTGCGGTGGAGTCAGTTCGACGCGGCATCGACGGGAGCCGGGAACCGGCTCCACAGGGTGCGAGGATCAGGGGGGATGATCCGGATGGGGATGCAGGATGCTACTGCGCATGGGCTACCTCGGGACGGAGGTCTTCGGCCCGGATCACCCGAGCGTGGCCGTCAGGAGATACTTCGATCACAGCGCCGGAGCGCTGAGCTTCGACCCATGCGGAATTCAGGTGATTGGTGCGGGTCATGTCGGCCAGAGCCAAGACGATAAGCTTCAGCTCGAAGGGGTTGGGGGTGCGCTGGCCCATGGGAACAATGGTGATGGTGGGTTGCTGCATGGCTATTGTTCCCTGTGCGCAGGAACAGTGGCTGCAGCCTTGGTCCAGCTCTGATTGAAATGCACATCAATAGTTGCGCCTTCAGGCAGCAGATCCAGAATCAGGCCCTTGGCCTCTTCCAACGTCATGCTTTCCAGAAGCTGCTCGCGGGCCTTCGCGGTGGCGGCTTCCAGCAGGCGGTCCTTTTCGGAACCGAGAACCACGTCCTGCGGTTTATCGCTGGCTATGACGAACTGCCCACCAATGCCGAACTCGATCCAGTCAGGATTCAGGCCATAGGCGCGCTGCAGTTTGAGAAGCCATTCGGGGGGCAAGGTGTTCCGGCGCTTGGCGTCGGAAATGCTGGACTGGCGGATGTCGAGAATCTCCGCCAGCACCACCTGCGTGCGCGGATCAACTGCGCCTGCAGTGGCGGTAAGAACTCCGGTGCGGATACGATTGAAACACTCGTCAAAGCTGAACTCGGTAGGCATGCGGGAACCTCCTGTGGGTTATGGGTCATACGCCCAAAGCGCGGCGCATAATGCTCTTTTGCTCGTCGGCACCATGGAGCTTGCCCCACTGGTACCAACGGGCTGCAAAGGCGAAAATTTGATGAGCGTCTTCAATGCTGCCGATGCACTCGGGCAGGAGCTGGAAGCTGAAGTGGTCGTCGGAAACAACGGCAAGACAGCCGGTACCGACATGGCGGGCAAAGAAAGCGTCTTCGCTGAAGGGGTTCAGCCCATAGTCGGGCTTGAAGAAGTCGCTGTCCGCTATTTCCACGAACTGCTGGCCGTTAATGCTGAAGGGGCGCTCAGACATGGCTATTCCTCTTCAATGCACGTGAGCAGGGTGAGGATGGCCTGCAGGGCATCGTAGCCCCCCTTGGCAATGCGCTTGCGTTCGTGCGGCTCAATCTTGTCGTCCTGCAGGGCGTCGTGGATCTCGCCCATGAGCTCGCCGAACTCCTTCATGCATACCAGCGCTTGCCGCTCGGTCTTTTCCGTCACGCTGCCGCCACGGGGAAGCTTGACGAACACGCCATTGCGGGCTCCGGCGATGTAATGGGCAGGCAGGTCGGAATTGACGGCGTTCATGAGGGGGATGAGGGAAACAAGGCCGAACTTGTGATTGGGCAACTCGGAGTTCAGCTCATTCATCAGCGTGGAGTAGGCCTTGCCCAACTGCTCGGCCACCTTCTCTGCAGGCAAGCCGTTGGGGGCGTGCTTCACCAAGTCCTGACTCAGGTCAAGCAGGCTATCGTATTTGCGTTGGTTGTGCGGGCTCGCCATGAGAAAAGCTCCTTGTAATTCTCGTAGTCAGGCTTACTGCGGTGCGATAATGTCGTGAGAATGGACCGTGTTTCAGGAAATGTTCTGAGCGGCGGAAACGTCAAAACGCCGGGGGAGTTTGGGGCTATAACCGTAGAGAATGGGAATGCCGGTAAGCATGTCGCGCTGATCAATAGCCGACACAGGAGTGCAGCTGGACGTATAGAACCGCCATGCATCAGGCTGGGTCCGCTGTTCCGGTGCGGGAATCGGGAACGATTGCCCTGTCCGCATTTCAGCGTCCGCTCTGGCTATGCGCACAAAGTCAGACAGAATGCCTCCGGAGCCAACCAATCTCAGACCGAGCGCCGGACATGAAATTTTCGTAGGTTCTCCCATGCGTACCGGCGTTTCAATCCGGTACCGGTACGCAATGGGAGCTGTGGAGGGGCGATGCGGCTCGTAAGGAGCATGAAATATTAGCCACTGCGCGTGCCCGGAAATAGCCGGGGTAGATTGAGGACAGAGGGGAAGCAGGGTTGCCGTGCTCATGACTACTCTGCTCCTGAGCTGGCGTGACCAGGCAAAGAGGGCAAGAGTTCTTCAGGCATACCGACTTGCCGCATTGCTGCAATGTGATGTTCAGCCGCAGCCTCTTGGTGAAGAACGGCCAACATGCGCGGAATTGATACGCGGGAAAGCTTGGCAAGATAAGTCAGAGTGACAGGCGGCTTCTGTCTGCGCATCCAGATGCGACGCAGATCCCCAACAGAGGGAACGATTGCCGACGATTGATCGTGTTGCGCGTTGGTTTCTGATGGGTTAAACATTAACACCCCCGTGTTGTATTGAACGATGGCAGTCGTTCGTGGTGTTCTTGCTGTGTGGGGTTAATGTTTAGTCTAAAAATTCATATTGTCAAAGAAATTTCAGACGACAAAGATGGGTTTTTAATAAAAGACAATGCAACTACTAGATATTATTAAGAATAAATTTTCATCTGAAATGTCAGGCAAACGAGGCGGAGTTACGCTTCGCAGCATCGCCCAATTCCTAGAGATAACTCCGGGAAAAGTGGAAGCGTGGGGCCGAGGACAAAGGCCAAACGTCGAAGACATGCGTATGCTGACACATAAGCTAGGCCTGTCCCCACAATGGCTCATACTAAGAGAAGGGAATCCCTTCTTGGGGCAAAGATTGCCTGAAAATGCCACACCACCAGACTGGAAATCTCAGTTTCAAGTTATTTACAGACAATGGAGCACGAGAGCAGTTCGAGACAAGATGCCCGTTTCAGTAACAGCCTTCGGACGCGACCTCGGATTGAGCTATGGAAGGGCCCAAGGATGGGAGAAGGGGCAGTTGCCCAACGCGGACGATCTTGAGCTGCTTTCCCGCCGTCTGCACATTTCGCCGGACTGGCTCCTGCTCGGCATTGGTGAACCGTTTGAGGATAGAGCGGAGTCGGAGTCTATCCCCCCGGTGGTTCCGGCGCTTCCCGTCCCGCCAGAGGCAATGCAGGTGACTGGCCTTGCTCAGTGCGGCGTGGAAGGCTGGGAATGTACCCGCCGCATGGCGGTGACCACAGAGCGTCTACCGGGCCTTGGGCCGGATGCCGTTGCAGTGCTGCCGGTGGGAGATTCGATGCTGCCGGAAGGGATAAGGGAAGGGTTTGTCTGCTACTGCGACCCGTCCAGAGAGCCGGAGGCCGGAGATGCCGTCTATGTGGAACAGGCCGATGGTTCTGCAACCATCAAGCTTTGGCATGGCTCGGCGGAGAGGAAGGGGTTCGTCAGGCTGCAGGGCTGGCTCCCGCGTCGAAACGGCGGAATACAGCAGCCTTTTGATCTTGAGATCGCACAGGAGCACATTAAACGTGTTGCCCCCGTGGTGTACGTGAAGCGAAGGATGTAACTCTCCAACTAACTAAATAAGGGCGGTTTCCCGCCCTTCGTTTCAGTTTTTCGATTGCCCTGTGCAAATCGGGCAATCTGAGCATCGTGTTGCCATTATTCTGGCAATGCACTCCAACTGTCTCGCCATCAGCAGCATAAGATGCTGGTTGCCCACGCCTACGACGTTTCCACGCATATCGCTCACCCCGTCAGCTACCCCCTGCACCTCCACGACCAAATCGATACGCTCTTCAGAACTGAATACCGGATCAGACATCATGTTCCTCCAATCTATTGCAGTGCGTCTGTGCGATATATGTATCCCGTTTGATTATGGATTGGTCAAGATCAAGCTGCGCGTTTAGTGTTTAACGTGACTTTACGTCAACAAATTGCTCTGAGGTCAACATGCAAGACGTTATCACAACACTATCTGCGTTATGCAGTGCTATAGATTCCCCCGCCGTTTTGCGGGACACATCACTGCACATCACGTCCATAAACACTGCGTACCAAGCACAATACGGCCATAAACTGCCCCTCTCCATACGAGGGGGGCACATGTGCATAGACTCCGACGCAATCCGCACCGGCACAGAGGCCGCAGGCGATGTCATACTCGCCGAAGGAGCAGCCGGTACGCATGCGGTATGGTGGGAGACTTTGCCCATTGTCATCGCTGGCAACCTTGCCGCATTATTGACAACAATACGCCCCAGCGACTTGCGGCTGCAGCTCGATATTGTGCATGCCCGCCAGCTCGCGGAAACGCCTATAGACAACCTGCTCATCATCTCAGATCAAAGGCTGGTTCTGGAAGCCCGAGTTGACCATGGATCTCTCGCAACCCTGTCCACTATCGGCCTTGATTATCTTGAGCTCATCCACCCGCTGCAGCACGAATCAATGATCAGGCTAATGGAACTGGCCAAGGCCACCCCCGGAGATGTTTATAAGGGGCAAACCATCGTCCGCAGGCTCGATGGAATGCGCACAGCTACGCTCAGAATTCAGTACAGACAAAACAGATATGGCGGTGGGCGCTGGTATACAGCGACACACGTGCTCAGCCCCATCGGCGGGCAGATCTGCGACCGGCTTATGATGGCCTATGGCGCGGCCAGCCAGACAGAGCTGGCTAAATGCATAGGGGTCGACCGTAGCGCGGTCTCGCGCCACTCCCGTGCAGACGATGTGCCTGCTAACTGGATCATCGACTGCTGGAAAAAGACAGGGACATCCACGGACTGGCTGCTCACGGGACACGGCAAACCTAACACATTTTGAATACTGACAAGGTGTTGACGAGTTGAAAGAGGCGTTATAGGCAGGTGTAGACAAAGGGGCACGCGCCTTGGCGAGAGTATCCACTGCCTAACCCGAGAGGAGACAAGCGAT
>JBKEAK010000067.1:0-7090 GCA_047972125.1 Halodesulfovibrio sp. | reverse complement strand
TATTGCTGCATGTCTTCGCGGCTCTGCATCCCGCGATGCCAGAGAAGGTCAGCCAGAAAATCGGAAATTTCGAGTTGCTCCGCCCATGCAGTAATATCCTGCGGGGCAGACTCTGAGGAACGGGGAATCCATTCTTTGGACAAAAGATACTCCCTGAAGTGTGAACAAGGGCAAACTAGATGAGATGAGAAACAAACGCCCGCAGGTTTTCCGGGGCCAGCCGTTCGGCAAGGTCGCGCTCGAACCGGTCCGTGTCCGGCACGAAACGGGTGAGCAGCGCAGTTGCCGTTTCCGGCATGGGTATAGCCTGCTCGTCCCGGCTGTGCAACAGCGCATTGGCCACGTGCAGCATGGCGGCCGGGCGCTTGTGCTCGCCCGCAAGGCTGGGTTGGTGGTGCCAGCTTATGGGGTCGGTAAGAGCGTCCGGGAGATTCCAGTAGGAAAGGACATGGGCGGCAATGACGGCATGATCCATGCCCCAGTAGCTGTCTTCCGCCTCGGCATCCGTAATGTTCTGAGCATCCCGCAGCTTGCGGATGGCAGACCATGTGAGCGGCCTGAAGGAGGCTATGAACAGCTTGCCGAGATCGTGCAGCAGGCCCGCCGTATAGAGGGTGTCCGGGTCTTCGTTCATCCCCGCCTTTGCCGCATGCTGGGCGATGAGCCGGGCAGCCTCGCCCACGCCCACCTGATGCATCCAGTAGGCGGTGACATCAAATTTCTTGGGCAGCTTGCGTTTGCTGGCAAGATCGACAACGCCGATGGCAAGCACGAGGTTGCGCACTTCCTTGAGGCCGAGCACGGCAACGGCGCGGGAGACGGAAGAGACCTCGGACTGCAGGCCGTAGTAGGCGGAGTTGGCCATGGAAAGCACACGGGCGGCAAGGCCCTGTCCTCTGGCGATGGTCTGGCCTATGGCCTCCAGCGATGCCGGGGAATTCTCCGTGGTGAGCGAAAACAGGTCGTGCAGCAGGCTCGGTTCATAGGGAAGGTCCTGCATGCCTTGCAGCAGTTCGGCCAGAAAATCCTGCGCTTCCATGTGGTGCTGCATGTGTGCTCCTGTCTGGTGAACGAATCACGCATTCATCAAACCGGCTCTCCCGCCGTACACCGCTCCATGCTGTACGGCCCACCGGAATCTTCATGACTCCTGAACCTGCTCCCGTCTGCTTTTTGCCACTTCTCCGGCCGGGAGAGAGCTATTCTCCCTCGCCTGTTGCCGCAGAAGCATCTTCCGCCACGGGTGCATTCTGGGCCGGGGCCGGAGACGGGGCACCATCACCCTGCGTCTTCTGCTGCTTGATGGCCTGCGCGGATTTGACGAGCTGGGCATCCACCTCTGCCTTTTTCTGCGCCGGAACAAATTCCTTCTGCTTGAGCCAGAGCAGGAATTTCACCGCAGCATCGAGCGACGGGTTGATGGCAAGACACTTCATCAGGTGATCCACGCACGGCTCGTATTCCTGCTTTTCAAGGCACACGCGGGCCACGTTGTAATGCAGGTTTTCGTCGTTGCCGGAAAGTTCAAGGGCGCGGGCGTAGTAATCACGCGCCTGATCGAGCATCTTGTTCTTGCGCAGATTGATGCCGAACTCGTTGAAAAGGTGCTTGTGCTCCACGTCAAAAGCGGCATCCAGCTTGACGAGGCGCTCAAAAATATTGTCGGCCTTCTCGGTTTCGCCGCGCTCAAGATAGGTGAGCCCGAGCCCGAAGTTGGCGCGCACGTTCTGCTCGTCCACTTTGAGTGCGTTGCCATATTCAAATTCGGCACTGAAACCTTCGCCCCGCTGGCGGTGCCTGTCGGCACGGGCGATGGTCTTGTTCAGTTCCTTCATCTTGGGGAACACGGTCTGCATGTAGAATTCCGGTTCCGGCTGGAACTTTTCGATAAGTTCCTCAATGGGGACAATACGCTTGGGGCCGGAAGGCACGTAGTTGGCATTCAGAGGCTGCACCTCGATCTTGCCGCTCTTTTCTTCCGCAAACCAGAAAGCTTTCTGCACGGTTTTGCGCACGGTTGTGCCCGCGCCCACCTTCTTCAGTTCCTGCGTGGAGAAGATACCCTTGATCGGTTCACGTTCCTTGCTTGCGCTCGCGTGTTCCTTCTGCTCTCCCATACTCTCTCCCACGGCGAGGACCGCTTGTATGCGGCCTCCGGCTTCAGGCAATAATTTTCGCATCGCCGGACGGGGGCCAAACGCCCCCGCCCGACGGAATATTCAGCATTATCCGATGACGCCCTATGCCTGCCGCATTGCCTCGAGGATGGCATGAGCCGCCTGTGCGGGGTCGTCCGATCCGGTGACGGGGCGCCCCACCACCAGAAAGTCCGAACCGGCCTGCACGGCTTCGGCCGGGGTCATGGTCCTGCGCTGGTCATCGCCCAAGGCAACAGGACGTATTCCAGGAGTAAGGCATAAATAGCCTTTTCCACAACTATTTTTTATGGCTACCACCTCATGGCCGGAGCAGACCACACCGTGTATGCCCCACTCGTTACCGGCTGAAGCCAGTTGCAAAACCGTTTCCGGCAGCGTGGTGGTGAAGCCCTTCGGCAGGTCTTCCTGCGACATGGAGGTAAGCACGGTAACGCCGAGCAGGATGGGCGATGCGCCGGAACCTGCTGCGCCTTCATGCAGTCCTTCCATGGCGGCACGGGCCATGCGTTCACCGCCCATTAGGTGAATATTCACCATGTCCACCCCGTGCCGCACGCTGGAACGCACGGCACCGCGAACGGTATTGGGGATATCGAAGAACTTCATGTCCAGAAAGACCTTGAAGCCCATATCCTTGATGCGGGAAATGAGCGACGGACCTTCTGCCGTGAACAGTTCCAGCCCCACCTTCATCCATACATCAGTGCCCTTCAGGCGCTCCGCCATGCCGAGGGCACCGCGGGCATCGGGATAATCGAGCGCTATGACGAGATCAGCCATTGTTCTTCCACCCCTTCATGATGCTGTTCACCAACGAAGGATGACAGGCGGGCGACAGGGTTGCGGCAAGGTAGGCGCTGCGCAGTTCATCATAGGCGCGGTCAAGATCGTCGTTCACGATCCACGCGTTGAACCAGTGAGCCTGCTGCATTTCCTTTTCGGCATTGGCAAGGCGCTTGGCAATGGTGGCCTCGGAGTCGGTTCCGCGTCCGCGAAGGCGGCGTTCCAGCTCCCCGCGCGAAGGCGGCAGGATGAAGACATAGCACCCCTGCTTCAGGCTGCCATGCAGCTGCCCCGCCCCCTGAACATCAATATCAAAAAGGATATCCTTGCCGGCTGCGAGTTTGCGCAGAGTCTCTTCCTTCGGGGTGCCGTAGTAGTTGCCGTGCACCTCGGCCCATTCGGCAAAGAAGCCTGCTTCACGCTTTTCGTTGAACTCATCCTCGGTGACGAAGAAGTAGTCCCTGCCATGCTTTTCGCCCTCGCGGGGCTGACGGGTGGTGTAGGAAACGGAAAATTCGAAGCGGTGAAACTCTTCGAGAAGACGCCTGGTAAGCGTTGTCTTGCCAGTACCGGAAGGCGCGCAGAGCACCAGCACAATGCCCGTACGTTCTGCCTCCATCCTGTCCCTGCGGGACATGGATGCGCCCTGTTCCTGTTTTCCGGTTGCGTCTTGCGTATCAGGCACCATTATGCCTCATCCTCCTGTATGAATCGTTGACCTATGGTTTCCGCCTGTATGGCGGAAAGAATAACATGATTGGAGTCGGTAATCACTATGGAGCGTGTTTTTCTGCCCTGCGTGGCATCCACGAGCCTGCCTTCGGCGCGGGCATCTTCGCGCACGCGCCGCATGGGAGCCGATGTGGGGCTGTAGATGCCTATAACGCGGCTCGCCACCACGAAATTGCCGAACCCGATATTGAGGAGCCTGTTACCCTTCATGCGCGATTACTCCAGATTCTGCACCTGCTCGCGGCACTTTTCCATTTCGTTCTTGAAGTCCACCACGACATGAGAGATCTGGGGGTCCTGAATCTTGTTGCCGCAGGTGTTTATCTCGCGGAAGCATTCCTGCAGCGTGAAATCGAGACGCTTGCCCGCATCGCCGCCGGACTGCATGAGCTCGCGCAGGCGGACAAGGTGGGTATTCAGGCGGGTGATTTCTTCGCTTACGTCCAGCTTGTCGGAAAGCAGCGTGATTTCCTGCAGGAAGCGCTGTTCCTCCAGTTCCACCTCGTTACGGGCGAGCACTTCACGCAGACGCTCGCGCACCAGAACAAAACGGTCTTCCTTGATCTGGGGAGCGCGTTCGCTGATGAGGGCCGTCCATTCTTCCATGCGGGCTATGCGCTCAAGCATGTCCTTTTCCAGCGCAACGGCTTCGGCCTCGCGGGAAAGGTTCCAGTCCTGCAGGGCTTCGGCAAGGCCGTCTTCAAGGCTGGTGACAAATGCCTCGTCCAGTTCGGCACCGCTGTCTTCCCACAAAAAGCCCATGCCGAGCAGGCGGTTGTAATCGGGGGTATAGGCATCACCCCGCGCAGCCGCAAAGGTGCCGAGCTGGTCCAGCATGGCTCCTGCCTGCGAGGCATTGAAGGTTACCGCCATAAGGTCGGCCTTGTGCACCTGCAGGTTCAGGGAAACATCCACCCTGCCGCGCGTGGCAAAACGGCGCACAACCTTTTCGAAGCGTGCCTCGGCCGACCGCACCATGACAGGCAGCCGCCATTTGACATCCAGATGGCGGCTGTTCACGCTGCGTACTTCCCACGTCATGGTAAAGCCGTCGCCTTCCATGAAACACCGTCCGAAACCAGTCATACTTCTCAGCATCGCGAGCCTCTTGATAAGGTAACGCCCTGCAGCGGCAGGGCGGAAAAAGTCTGTTCTATGGGGTGCGTGCAACCATTACGGCCACGCTGTGTCCGGGGCGTGCGGAGGTTCTTCCGACAACCGGAAAAACTGCGCATGCAAAACGGTAGGCCCCGATACGCTACAACGCACCTTTGTTCAAGTCCGCACCATACACCATGCTCCGGCATATGGCAAAGACTACAGCGGACGCACCAGCAGAGCGCGTTTGCGCACGTCCACGGCAACGCCCCGGACAATGTCGCGCTGGGCAGCCCCGAGCGGGAGCAGGGAAAAGTGGCATTCAGTATAATACTGCGAGATGCCGCCTCTGGTCTGCCCGGACTGCAGCACCACGTCGAGCGGCGTTTCGCTCTGCACCAGCCATTTCAGAAACTCAGTCTTCTTGGCAGTCACGATATCCCGCACGGCCTTGGCGCGTGCAGCTTTGGTCTGCTTGTCGAGCTGGCCGGGCATGGCCGATGCTGCCGTGCCGGGGCGGCGTGAATAGGGAAAAACGTGCGCATAGGTAAGGGGCATGGCCTTTACCGCATCAAGCGTCTGCGCGAACTCGTCTTCGGTTTCACCGGGAAAGCCCATGAGGATATCCGCACCAAGGCCGTATACCGGCCACACGGTGCGCAACTGTTCCAAAAATTCCAGCAGCGGGGTTACTTTGTAGTGGCCGCGCCCCATGCGTTTAAGCACGGAATCGCTGCCCGACTGCATGGATATATGCAGCTGCGGGGCCACAAGGCGCGAAGTGCCCAGCGTTTCCAGAGCGCGGGCATCAAGCTGGCCGGGTTCCAGCGAAGACAGGCGGAAACGGGCCACGCCCGCCCAGTCCGGGCCCAGAGAGCTTTCCAGCGTGGCGACGAGGTCCCAGAAATCGGGCGTATAGGGCAGGTCCATACCAAACTGGCGCAGATTGACACCGGAAAGGATGATTTCGCGGAATCCGGCTTCCAGCAGGGAGCGGGATTCGGAAACGATATCTGCAATGGCGCGGGACTTGGAGCGCCCGCGTGTGAGCGGCACTATGCAGTAGGTGCAGCGGTGCGAACAGCCGTCCTGCACTTTGACCACGGCGCGGGCGCGGTTGTAGCCGCTGATGGAAAAGGCGGGAAAGGCTACCTCTTCAGCAGGTTCTTCCGGCTTGTGGGGCCAGTGTTTCAGGGAGGCTTTTGCCTCCTGCGGCACCACCTCCACCACGCCGGGCAAGGTTTCAAGTTCCTTGCCCATGACCTGCGCGGCGCAACCGGTGATGATGATGCGTGCCTGGGGGTTGGACCTGTTGGCCTGCCGCACCACGGAACGCAGTTCGCTCACGGCCTTGGCCGTGACAGCACACGAGTTGACGAGCACCACCGAGGCATCTTCGGCTGCCTGCACCTCGCGGAAGCCACGGCGGGTCCAGACCTCGCGCAGCGCCTGTGTTTCGTACTGGTTTATCTTGCAGCCATGGGTAGCCATGTAGAATGTATGAAAATCACTCATGCGGTATCCTGAAACCGGAACCATGCCCCCGGACGGATACAGCTCTCTGTCCGGCGTTACCTGAAGGTTCCTGAGGGTATTGACGGTACTTGGGCGCCCCCGCAACGGGGATGCCCCGCGCCGATCCGGTTCCGGCTTCGGCTTGCGGAATTACGGGCACGCGGCGCACTGAACGGCGTGAACACGTTCCAGACGGCGAACACGACGGGGCGCGATGGCACGAATGCAGGACATCATGCCACGCCCCATGCCTTTCGGCAGAGTAGCCATAAACGGGATTGTGTCAACCGTAAGACAAACGCGCAGACGTTCGACATACGTACAGGCAAACGTGCAGACGCACGAGCAGGCGAACGAGCAACTGCAGACTGACGAACGTGCTACAGTTTGGACGGCATGAGCACCATGCCCCGCAGCCGGTCGTAGAACCAGTTTTTCTTCACGTCGTCGCGTTCTTCGGCAAAGCGCAGGGTGGTCACGGCAAGGCGGCCCACCACGGCACGGCCTTCCTCACCCTTCCATTCGGTACGCGCGCCCCACACATCGTGCAGCAGCAGCGGTTCACCCGTTGCCGAGTCAGGGCCGATATACAGGCCGATATGCCCCTTGAACCAGAGCAGTGTGTAGAAGGGAATGCCCTGCTCAAGGATGATGCTCCGCTTCTCGGCAGCTGTTTTACCTTCCAATGATATGGGGGTGCCCACTTCCTTGCCCTGCTGGCTTGAGTTGCGGGGCAACCAGACGCCGAAGGGCGCAAAGAGGTCACGCATGGCTGCCGAGCAGTCGCGGTTTTCGAGCAGGCC
>JBKEAK010000066.1:0-27913 GCA_047972125.1 Halodesulfovibrio sp. | reverse complement strand
CTTTCCGGCGAAGAGCTTGTCTGGTCCGGCTTTTTTGCCAGCGTGGGCCTGTGGGACTGGCAGACGGTAACCGACGAGCACCGCCAGACGGCGTCCGACTGGATGCGCTACATGGGGCTTGCCGACTATGCAGGCCAGCGCATCCGCGACATGTCTTACGGGCGCCTCAGGCGCTTCATGCTCTGTCGCGCCATGGCTCCGGCACCTGAGATACTACTGCTGGACGAACCCTGTTCCGGGCTCGACCCTGCTTCCCGCGAGCATTTTCTCGCCACCCTGCGCACGCTTGCCGGTAACGGCGTGCAAATGCTCTATGTCACGCACTACGCCTCGGAACTTATTCCCGAGATCACTCACGTGCTCAGCCTTGAAAACGGCCATGTGAGCGCGTGCGGCCCCCGCGAGCTGGCCCCCACCCAAGCGGCAGAACAGTACGGACAAAAGACGTCATGAACACGACAGCCGTTTCCCTTGTGCCCGGACACGCCTTTCATGGCCTTGTGCAGATAGCCGGGGTGCATGACCTGCAGGAAGCCACGATGCTGGCACAGGCAGGCGCAGACGCCATTGGCTTTCCCCTCCGCCTGCCGGTCAATGCGGAAGACTGTACCGAGGATGAAGCCGCACACATGGCCCTGGCCATAGCTCCGCAGGCTACCCCTGTATGCATCTGCTATCTGGACCGTGCAGAGGAGATACGGCAGTTCTGCGCCGCCCTGAACATGCGACACGTGCAGCTGCACGGAGATATAGCCCCGGAGGAGTTGGAACGGCTGAAAATGACGGCACCGGAACTGTTCGTCATCAAGAGTCTGGTTATCCGCAGCGATGCGGACCACGCAGACGAACTTGAAGACAGGATGCACCGCATGAGTCCCTTTGTGGATGCCTTCATCACGGATACGCACAACCCGGCCACCGGAGCCGACGGTGCCACCGGCATGGTGCACGACTGGAGCATTTCGCGGCGTCTGGTGGAGCGTTCTTCCCGTCCCGTCATACTGGCCGGGGGCCTCACACCGGACAATGTGGCAGAGGCAATACGCATGGTCCGTCCTGCGGGGGTGGATGCCCATACCGGGCTTGAAGGTGCCGACGGGCGCAAAGACCGCAACCTCTCACTGCGCTTCATTCGCCTTGCAAAACAGGCACTTGCAACTTTTTCCGCAATGACACCGTGATTTTTGGAGTATAGGCTTGTGCTTTGGAATTTTTTCCAGTAGTACTCTTTTTGTGGGCTTGAGAATTTTTTAACAAGTTGGCGTACGCCAGGAGTTAAAGACATGGATTTCGCACTGTTTTTCGTAGGACTTGCTGCAGTTCTTGCTGCGCTGTACTACATCAAGAAGACCAGCTAGCTTCGTGGTCTCAATTTCCCGGCCTTGGTGCCGAAAATTGAGCAGACCGGTCCCCCCGGTCTCAAGGACATGTGCTCGGGCAAGCCATGTCCTTTTTTTTGTGCCGCGCCAGGGGCAAAAACGGGGCTGACATTCGCCGCCGTATGTGCCATGTCTCCCTGTCGATCAAAACCAGCGCGATACAGACAGGTAGCCCATGCCTACTCTTTCCTTTCTGCGGCGTCCCGGCAGGCTGCGCCTTGCCATACAGGCTGCAATTACCGTCTTCTGCCTCTATGCAGGCTATCTTTTCTACCGCCACGTGCTCTGGCTCGGTGGCAGAACTGAAATATTCACACCCAAGCCCCCTTCGGTAGAAGCCTTTCTGCCCATCAGCGCGCTCATGGCCGCCAAGCGCTTCTTTCTGACCGGACTATGGGATGCCGTCCATCCGGCAGGCCTTACACTATTTCTCGCGTTTCTGCTCATGGCTGTAGCCTTGCGCAAAGGATTCTGCGGATACATATGCCCCGTAGGATTCATATCCTCCATGGTAGAACGCCTGAGCCGCAAGCTCAAAACGGGCAGAGAAATGGGCCCGCTTGCCACACGCCTTTTCTCCATTCCCAAGTACGTCATTCTCTGCGGCTTTTTGTGGTTCATTGTCATCGGCATGGATGTGCGCTCCATAGAAAGCTTTCTTTCTGCCCGCTACAATCTGGTAGCCGATGCCAGCATGCTGCATTTCTTCCTTTCCCCCTCACTCACCACCATACTCGTTGTTGCCGCATTGCTTGTGCTCTCTTTGTTCATCCGCAACGCGTGGTGCCGCTTTCTCTGTCCCTATGGTGCGCTGCTCGGGCTTTTTTCCATATTCAGCCCCATCGCCGTAAACAGGGAAAAGGAAAGCTGCATATCATGCGGCAAGTGCCGCAAGGCCTGCCCTTCAGGCATACGGGTAGATGAAAAACAGCGGGTGAATTCGCCGGAATGCATAGGCTGCGCCGCCTGTCTGGAAGCCTGCCCTGTCGAAGGCTGCCTGAGCATGCGTGCAGGCAACAAGCCCATTCCTTTCAAGGCCGTGGGAATAGGCTGTCTCGCGCTTCTGCTTGCAGTATACGCGTGGGCGCTGGCAGCGGGTCACTGGACCTCTGAAATGCCTGCAGACATGCTCCGCCGCGTATACATGATGCAATTCGGGCAGTAGCCTTTCATCTGCCAGCACGCAGACTGAGACACCATGAACCATCCGGAGACATCCTGTGTTTCCGGATGGTTTTCTCTGTTTCACCCCTTGCCAACAGCGCGCTGCGTATTAACAATAGCTTCTGAACGGCAGAAAGAGCCTTGCTTTTTCCACCGGCATGCGCGTCGACGGCACCCACCGGACCGAACGCGCCAACCTTACACAGACGGGTTACATTCGATCCCCGCAAGGAGTTTTGAACCGATGACCAGCAATCTCAAGACCGTCATGCTTCTCGCCCTGCTTTCGGGCATCATCATCTTTTTAGGTGGTGCCATGGGCGGTAAAACCGGCCTTGTCTTTGCCTTTGGACTGGCGCTGCTCATGAACGTCGGCAGCTACTGGTATTCCGACAAGATAGTGCTGCGCATGTACAACGCGCAGGAAGTGGACGCCACCGATGCCCCGGCACTGCACAGAATGGTTGAGGAACTGGCCCATAACGCCGGCATTCCCAAGCCCCGCATCTGTGTCATTCCGCAGGATGCCCCCAATGCCTTTGCCACGGGCCGTAACCCGGAACATGGCGTTGTGGCTGTTACCAGCGGCATCATGCGCCTGCTCAGCCCCGAAGAACTCAAGGGCGTGCTGGCCCATGAAATAGGCCACATTGCCAACCGCGACATTCTGGTACAGTCCGTTGCCGGGGTTCTGGCCTCCGCCATTGTCACCGTGGCCAACATGATGCAGTGGATGGCCATTTTCGGCATGGGCAGCAACAACAATGACGAAGAAGGCGGCAGCAACCCGTTTGCGGACCTGCTGCTGGCTTTTCTGGCTCCCGTTGCGGCAAGCCTTATCCAGTTCGCCATATCCCGTTCGCGTGAGTATCTCGCGGACGACACGGGCGCACGCCTGGCCGGTAATCCGCTCTACCTTGCCTCCGCACTGGAAAAGCTGGGCGCGTATTCCCAGCAGGTTCCCATGCGGGCAGGCAACGAGGCGACCGCGCACATGTTCATCGTCAATCCCTTTGCCGGTGCCAACCTTGCGCGTCTTTTCAGCACCCACCCGCCCATTGAGGAGCGTGTGCAGCGGCTGAGAGAAATGGCCCGCACCCGCTAACGGCTCAAAAACAATCAGGCCCGCCATCTTCCGATGGCGGGCCTTTTTCTTTGCTAGCTGTTTTCGTCTATCCAGCGCTGCATGTCGCGCTTCATCTCTTCAGGGAACATGCGGGGCGGGCGCATATGCTCAGGTCCGCCGGGGCGATGCGCAGGACGTTCTGCCCGCATGCCGCCAATGCCTTCGGGGCCGTCTTCCGTATCCTGCATACGCCGTTCAAACCGTGCCGCAAGGCGGTCCTGCAGGGCATCAAGGCGCTTCAACTGGTCAGGGGTAAGAATACCGCGCAGTTCGGCAACAAAGGTTGCCTGTTCAACAAGCCTGCGGGTCACTTCTTCACCCTTGTGGCTCGCAAGAGTACGAACGGCTTCCACATCGCCCTTTTCCATGGCGGTACGCATTGCCTTGCGCGATTCCATGCGAAGATCGGGAGATTCTGCCCCGACATTCTTGTCCATAAGCTCTATCTGCTTCTTGAGCAGGGTAACCACGGCAGCCTTCTGAGAGGAGGTGAGGTCTACCAGATCAAGCATGTCCAGCGGAGAGGGACCCATGCAAGGCATGGGGGGCATGGGCATTGCAAAACCTGCAGGCGGCTCATGCATTTCAGGCCCACGAGGCTGTGCAAATGCAACAGTGGCCTGCAGCAACAAAAACGAGACTACAAACATCATTATTTTCTTCATACAATAGCTCCTTGCGCTTTATACTTCAGCAATTTTCATCATGAACAATCGCTTTTACTGTATGACGCACTGAGAGCGATGCATGGTTACATTAAGAATTGTAGCCCGACAGGGGATGCCGGGCTACATAACGGACAGACATGAAACTCCGGGGAGTGAGGGAAATGAAAAAAAACCATAGGGGAGTATGGCGCTTTTTCTCTCAAGCTTCATTCTGTTTTACCGCTACAACACAAGACGCTTGAGAAAGAATAAAAGTTACAAAAAAACCGCCCGAAGGCGGTCTTTATTATTGCATGGGGGGAGGTGGCGGAGGAGGCGGCGGGCCGAACTTGCCCCGGCGTTCCGACATCTTCTTATGAAACTCATCGAGCAGCACTTTCTGTTCAGGCGAGAGATACCCGCGCATGCGCTCGTCCGTTTCTTCAAACAAGGCACGCAGCTTGGGTTCCATTTCTCTTCTGAGCACCTCGCCCTGTTCCCATGCCTTCTCGAACTCCGGCCGGATCACTCGTTCCTGTTCCGGGGTGAGCTGAATCTCGCGTTTGAGATGCGAGAATATCCGTTCCCGCATCTCGCCGGGAGGCGGCGGAAAACCGGGTGCATAGGTTGTCATCCAGACATAGGTGCCCGCAGCGCCCGCTATGACGCCGGAAAGCAGAAGAGCAACAGCTGCAATATATCTCTTCATATGCGGAGAAAGCATAATCAGACCTCTTAAAATTCCATGTAATAAAGCGTAAACAGGCCAGCAGGATCATACAGCAGGCCATTGATTATTCTATCAATATAGGTGCTCTGCCCCAGAGCGCCCGAAACCATGAACAGTGCAAGGGCCGCTATGCACGCCATCGCTGAAAACGAATAGGCAGTTCTTGTAAAGCCCCGCCAGCCATCTTCCAGCGACAGGAAGAATATCTCATCCATGACGGAGGCTTTCAGTCCCGCCCCCGCAAGACTGAACCTGTTATCGGCGCTTGCAGCAGAGGCTTTATGGGCCATGCTGAGAAAAATGACGAATCGTTCAATACAGTTACTCATGCTACACCTCCGAAATTCCGGCCTGAGCAAGAATGTCCTTCAGTTTTCTGCGTACGCGCAGTGCCCGTACCTTCACGTTCACCCTGGTCCAGCCCAGCAATTCAGCCGCTTCGGCCACGCTTTTTTCTTCAAGGGCGGTCAGGGTGATCACCATTCTGTCCTCGGGAGAAAGCTGGCGCAGAGCCCAGTCGAGAATGGTTTGTGCCTCTCTGCTTCTGGCCGTGTCCTGATAGGTTGTCATGGCCGTATCAGCCATGAGCCTTTCCAGGCATTCTACGGAATCGTCCGGCAGCGCGAAGGTAACCTCCCTGCTCCGTCCGTTTTCCCGCCAGAAGTCGTAACAGCAGCGCACGGCGATACGTGAAAGCCAGTTGGGGAACTTGTCTCCCCCGCGATACGATGACAACCCCTTATACGCATTGACGAATGTTTCGTGCACAACTTCCTCGGCCCGATCGTGAGGCACATGACCGGCCACAATGCGAAAAACGCATTGCCGATGCCTGTCAATCAGGGCGGCATAGGTATTGATATCCCCATGCAACACGCGTTGCACTATCTCGTCATCACGTAACAACAAAGGCAATTCCTCAGGAGCATGAAGTCGCTGGGGCGAAAGGGTTATTCGTCAGGATACGGTCAGGGGTCGTTCCGGGTACGCTGCATCAACTACACTTATGACTCTCAGATGAACACGCCGGTTACAATTATTCGGCCAGAAAAATAAAAACCCGCAGGGAAAACCCGCGGGTTAAAAAAGCGATAGTCTCGCAGACTCAAAACCACATCAGCCCAGCAGCTCAAGAAGCACCTTACGGATACCTTCCTTGTCTATGCCGAGCATGGCCCGCAGTTCCTTCTGCTTGCCGTGCTCCACAAACGCATCGGGAATGCCGAGCCGGCGCACCCGCTTGCCGTTCAG
Source organism: Halodesulfovibrio sp. (assembly GCA_047972125.1). Classification (GTDB taxonomy): domain Bacteria; phylum Desulfobacterota; class Desulfovibrionia; order Desulfovibrionales; family Desulfovibrionaceae; genus Halodesulfovibrio. The sequence goes on along the minus strand of JBKEAK010000066.1, from coordinate 21,616 downwards.
AGCATCGTGGTCCGAAAGAAGTTCAAGCACACCGGACGAGAAACCACCCACCAGCGTATTTTCTTCAATCAGCAGCAAGGTATCGTGCGTTGCAGCAAGTTCAAGCAACTGCTGTTCAGGCAGCGGCTTCACGCTGCGTGCATTGAATACGGTCGCCTGCATACCGGTTGCTTCCGCCACTTCGCGCGAAACTTCCAGCGCAGGCTGCACGCGGGACCCCACGGCGATGACAGCAACCTTTTCTCCCTGCTGCAGCACCTCGCCGGTGCCGATGGGAAAAACAATGGGCTCGGGCCTGACAGGCACACCATATCCGGCCCCTCGCGGATACCGGATGGCAACAGGGCCGTCATGCGCAAGAGCCGTGGCCATGCAGTCCTGCAGTTCAGCCTCGCTGCCGGGCACCAGCACCGCCAGGTTGGGTATATGACGCAGGTAGCTCAAATCGAATGCCCCGTGATGGGTGGGGCCGTCTTCGCCCACCAGCCCGCCACGGTCTATACAGAACAGAACGGGCAGGTTCTGCAGACACACATCGTGCACGATCTGATCATACGAGCGCTGCAGGAAGGTAGAATAAATGGCCACGACAGGACGAAGGCCCTGCGTTGCCAGACCTGCGGCAAACGTAACCGCGTGCTGCTCGCAGATGCCCACATCCACAAACCGGTCGGGGAACTGCTCGGCAAAGCAGGCTGTTCCCGTTCCTTCCGGCATGGCAGCGGTAATGGCGATGATGCGCGGGTCCTTGCGGGCCATGCGACACAGCGTGCTGCCGAAAACATCCGTATAGCTCGGCAGGTTGCTCAGCGCGGCAAACTTTTTTGCCTGCCCGGTTTCCGGCTCGAAGCTGCCAACACCGTGGAAATGCGTGGGGTTGGATTCCGCAGGCTCATAGCCCTTGCCCTTCTTGGTCATCACATGCAGCAACACGGGTTCATCAAGGTCTTTGCAGAGCTTGAAGGCCTTTTGCAGATCCTTGATGCTGTGGCCGTTAACCGGCCCCATGTAGTTGAAGTGGAAGGCTTCAAACAGCATACCGGGCGTGAAGAAACTCTTCAGGCTGTGCTCGCTGCGCTTGGCGTAATTGAGCATCTCCTCGCCTATGCCGGGAACCGAGTTAAGGACCGTTTCCAGATCCTTCTTGAACCGGCGCACCCAGCGCGAGGAAAGGTTGCGGGAAAGAAAATGCGACATGGCCCCCACATTGCGGGAGATGGACATTTCGTTGTCGTTGAGGATGACCAGCAGCTTGCGGTCCATGTGTCCGGCCTGATTCAGACCTTCAAAGGCCAGTCCGGCGGTCATGGAACCATCGCCGATAACCGCCATGACCTCATGCTTCTTTCCTGCCAGATCACGCGCCACGGCCATGCCGAGGGCTGCGGAAATGGAGGTGGAAGAATGACCTACACCAAAATGGTCATAGGGGCTTTCCGCCATCTTGGGAAAACCGCTCACGCCATCCTTGGTGCGCAGCGTATGAAAGGTATCCGACCTGCCGGTGAGCAGCTTCCATGCATACGCCTGATGCCCCACGTCCCATACGACCTTGTCTTCCTCAAAATCAAAGGAGGAAAGCATGGCGATGGTCAGCTCCACAACCCCCAGAGAGGGTGCGAGATGGCCGCCATTCTGCGACACGGTGGAAATGATCGCCTGCCGCAATTCAGCGGCCAGCTGTTCAAGTTGGACGGCATCCAGCTCCTGCACGTCGCGGGGGGTACGAATTTTGCTCAATAGCCCGGTCGAATTACCTGCTGAGGTCATGTACAATCCTGATTCGTTTAACAACTAAGCTTGCGAAGACAACTGGTTACACGATCAACAACCATCTATCCCAGTGTGCAGAAGGCACCTTAACCTCTTACGACACCCTGTCAACAATGTATTGCGCAAGACTGCGCAGGAAGTCGGCATCCGGCCCTTCATAGGGGCGCAGCTGCTCCACAGCCCTGTCCACATGCTGCTGGGCCAGTTCGCGGCTCTTGTCTATGCCCATGAGGCTGGGATACGTCGTCTTGCCCTGCTCTATATCACTGCCCACGGGCTTGCCGAGCTGAGCTTCGTCGCCCACTTCATCAAGGATGTCGTCCACGATCTGGAAGGCGGCACCAATGGCTTCGCCGTAAATTCTGATGCGCTGGTTGTCCTCTTCAGAGGCACCGGCCAGAATGGCACCGGAAAGGCAGGAGCAGCGGATAAGCGCGCCGGTCTTCATGGCGTGCATGCCGCGCAGTTCGTCGTAGCTCACGCCATCGCGTCCGGTGTATTCCATATCAAGCTGCTGGCCGCCCACCATGCCGCCGGAACCGGCTGCAGTTGCCACTTCCACCATGGCACGTACCACACGGTCTGCCGGAATATCGCCCGCAACCGAGCCCATTACGGCAAAGGCCTCGGTCAGCAGGCCATCGCCCGCGAGAATGGCGGAAGCCTCGCCGAACATCTTGTGGTTGGAAGGCTTGCCGCGACGCAGGTCATCGTTGTCCATGGCGGGCAGGTCATCGTGCACAAGCGAATAGGTGTGGATGAACTCGATGCTTGAGGCAAAGGGCAGCACGCGCGAGGGTTCAAGACCCATCATCTGCGCCACGGCAAGGCACAGAACGGGACGAAGCCGCTTGCCGCCTGCCAGCAGGCTGTATTCCATGGCCTTGAGCAATCCTTCAGGAATATTGCGCCCGTGCAGGCACTCCGCCAGATACGATTCCACCATGCGGGCACTTTCGCCCAAACGCGCCTTAAGCTCCTGCGGGGTCATCCACATTCTCCTCGGTTCCGTCAAAGGACTGCACAGTCCCCTCGCTGAACACGGTTATCTCATTTCTGGCCTTCTCAAGCTGGCCGCGGCATGTCTTGGAAAGGGTCAGCCCTTCCTTGTACAGCTCCACGCTCTTTTCGAGCGGCAGCTCGCCGCGCTCAAGCTCTTCCACTATGGTCTGCAGCCGCTTGAGCTGCTCTTCAAACTGCATTTTCTTCTGTGCCACGTTGCTCTCCCGAAGCCCTGCGCATGTTCATTTTTGCGATCATACCGCGACCCGCTGTCGGGCCTTAACGCCGGCAATATTCTGACAGTATTCCAACAATATCCAAACATGGCGCACGGACAGGCAATTCGTTAACTATCTGCCAGAAGCGGCACGGGGTCAACCAGTTCTCCCTGCACCGAAATACCGAAATGCAGGTGCGGACCGGTCACGCGCCCGGTACTGCCCACCTTGCCTACAACGCTTCCGCGCGAAACTTTCTGCCCCGGCTTCACGTCGATCTTCGACATATGAAAATACATGCTCACAACGCCCTGACCATGGTCGATGTAGACGGAATTGCCCGCGAAGAAATGATCCTCGGCAAGCACCACCACACCGTCAGCGCAGGCCCGTATGGGGGTTCCTGCCGCGCCTCTCAGGTCCAGTCCCTTGTGCGGGTTGCGCGGCTTGTCGTTGAAAAAGCGGGTCAGGCCATATTCGCTGGATATGCCGCCGGGTACAGGGCGCAGAAAGGGCAGTGTCCAATCCTGTTCGGGGCTTATACGCGCCAGTGCTGCCACTATGCGCTCCCGCTCCTTCTTGTGCCTGTCCAGATTCTGCTTGGCCACCTCAACGTACTTGCGGTCCACCTTGAGATGCTGTTCGGGATACTGCTTGGCCACCAGCGGCACGGAGTAATCCGTCGTGGCATAACCGGCACCGGAAACAGAACTCAGGCGAAGCGACACAGCCTTGCCCTTTTCCGCAAAGGGAACACCGAGCAGCACAGTGCCCTGCCACGCCTTCTCGCCGGTCTGCTTGAGCGTTACAGGAACGGATTTGCCATTCCACTCCACGAACGCATCGCCCAACGGCGCATCGGAAAGCACCGTGGCCACAAAAGGCTGACCCGGAGAAACCTGTTCAGGCAACGCAACCTGCACTTGCGCAAGGGCACGCACGGGAACCAGTCCCGCACAGCATACCAACATGAACAGCATCAAACACACAGCCGCAGGCCGAACTCTTCCACGTTCCGGCCCCTGAGGGCGCACAGACAACAACACGACTAATCTCCTGAAATATCCGGGGCAACGCCCGTCACTTCCGTTTGCACCACGCCGTCGCGCACGGTGACATGCAGCCTGCTGCCTATTTCGGCCTCACGCACGCTGCGCAATATGGTTCCGTCATCACGACGGACAAGGCTGTAACCCCGCTCAAGCGGACGCATGGGGTCCAGCACCGCAAGCTGAGCCGACAGACGTTCAAACACCACCTGCCTGCCGTGCAGCACCTTCTCGCCTGCCCAGCGCAGCCTGTCTTCCAGAGCACCCACGCGAAGCTCGTGGCGGGCGACAGTCTCCGGCCCGAAAGCACGCACGAGCCTGTCGGTGCACCCCTGAACCGCTGTTGCATCGCGGGATATCTTCCCGTCCAGCGCACGGTGCAGCCGCAGTCCCAAATCTTCAAAACGTTCATCAAGCCGCTGCAACTGGCGTGCGGGAGAAAGCCACGCAAGGCCTCGGGCAAGGGCTGCGAGCAGGTTTTCACGCTCGCGCATGCCCGTATCCCAGCGGCGCTGCAGACGCATCTGGCATTCATCCACGGTCTGCATGAGCGTGGCCCGTTCCGGCCAGAGCAACTGGGCCGCATGGCTCGGGGTTGCCGCGCGCATGTCTGCCACAAGGTCGGCGATGGTCACGTCCACCTCATGCCCCACACCGGAAACAACCGGAATGGCCGAGGCAAAAACGGCATCTGCCACCCGCGCATCATTGAACGCCCACAAATCCTCTATGGAACCGCCACCGCGCACGAGGACAATGACATCGGCCCAGCCATGGGCATTGGCCGCTTCCAGCGCCTGCACTATCTGCGCGGGTGCGGCATCGCCCTGCACCAGCGAAGGATAGATGCGAATCTCCGCGCCCCAGCCCTGCTCGCCTGCAATGCGCAGAAAATCCCGGATGGCCGCGCCTGTGGTGGCGGTAACAACGGCAACGCGGGCAGGATGATACGGCAACGCACGTTTGCGCTGCGCATCGAAGTAACCTTTGGCGGCCAGCGCGCGCTTCAGTTCCTCGAATTCAAGATACAGACGGCCAAGCCCTGCATCCTGCGCAATCTCGACAACCAGCTGGTAGGCACCACGCGGGGGATACACGTTCAGCCGCCCCGCGCACATGATCTCCATGCCCTCGCGCATGGTCTGCGCAAGACTCGGGCGCGGGCCATCCTCAAATACTTCGCCGGTCAGCGGGTCAAAACTTTCCTCGCCCCGCTGGGCAGTGCGGAACCACACGCAGTTCAGGGTGGCATCCGCATCCTTGAGGGAAAAATACACGTGGCCCGAAGCGGCCTTTGTCAGGTTGGAGACCTGCCCCTTTACCCACACGAACGGATAGGCCCCCTCAAGTGTACGCTTGACGGCCTCAGTCAGTTCTCGAACAGAAAATATGCGGCTCATGTGTGGTAATGCCTCCGGCAGACCGGGTTGCAGCCCTGCCACCTGAAAGGGTGGCTACCCCCTCCGGAATATCTGATGCAGGACGGGCAACGGATGGGAGTAACAATACAATTTCCGGCTAATGGACGGGCTATGCCTGAGCTCTGACCAAATCTTTACCCGACTCTGCCCAAGCCATATCAGCAGCCTGCAATATGAAAAAACTCCTGCCGCCCCCATCTGGGCGGCAGGAGCAAACTAAACGCAAATCGCATCCGGGAGCAATGCCTAACCCCACAAAACGTGGGATCACCCTTTTGCGGGGTGCAGGGGGATCATCCCCCTGCCGAGGGTTCCAAGGGGGGCGCTCCCCCTTGGCCGCCGGAGGCAGCTCGTTAAAACAACCTGTTACTTGATACCCCAACCGGCGTAGACTTCCTTCTTCCACGCGGCAAAGGCTTCAGCAAAGCCTTCCACGGGCAGTTCGGACTTCTCACCGGTGCGGCGATCCTTCACTTCGATGATGCCACGGGCAAGGCCCTTGCCGCCCACAACGAGCTGCATGGGAATACCGATGAGGTCGGCATCCTTGAACTTGACGCCGGGGCGTTCTTCGCGGTCATCCACCAGCACATCCACGCCCTGCGACTTGAGCAGTTCATAGATTTCGTCAACCTTGGCGCACACATCGTCAGTGCGGATATCAAGGTTGAGCACCAGCGCCTCGAAAGGAGCGATGGGCGGGGGGAACTTGATGCCGTCCTTGTCGTGGTTCTGCTCGATGCAGGAAGCCACAACACGGGAAACGCCGATGCCGTAACAGCCCATGATCATGGTCTGTTCCTTGCCCTGCTCGTCCACGTACTTGCAGTTCATGGCTTCGGAGTACTTGGTGCCGAGCTTGAACACGTGGCCCACTTCAATGCCTCGGGTCAGGGAGATGGCGCCGCCGCACTTGGGGCAGACGTCTTCTTCCGTGATGAGGCGCAGGTCGGCAAAGCCGGAAAGCTTCACATCGCGCTTCAGGGAAACGTGCTTGAGGTGCGTATCGCCCTTGTTGGCACCCACAACCCAGTCGGTGGCAAGACGCAGTTCGTTATCTGCGTAGATGCGGGCAATCTTCAGGCCCACGGGACCGGCAAAGCCCACGGGGGCTTCGGTCCACTTCTGCACCTGTTCGGGGGTGGCCATTTCCAGCACGTCGGCGTGCAGCAGGTTCTTGAGCTTCACGTCGTTCAGTTCACGGTCGCCGCGCACCAGTGCAGCAACGGGTTCGCCGTCTGCCACGAAGATGAGCGTCTTGATGATGGCCGCCTGCGGCACATCAAGGAAGGCGGCAACGTCTTCAACCGTGCACTTGCCGGGGGTGGTGACTTCTTCCACGGGGGTGTCCAGACCGTCACATTCGTCGCCGGTGCAGAGCACTTCTGCACGCTCGATGTTGGCGGCGTAGGAACATGCCTGACAGACGACCACAGTGTCTTCGCCGGTTTCGGCCAGCACCATGAACTCGTGGGAGAAGCTGCCGCCGATGGAGCCGCTGTCGGCTTCCACGGGGCGGAAATTGAGAGCCATGCGGGAGAAGATGGCCATGTAGGCATCATACATCGCCTGATAGCTGGCATCGAGACCGGCCTGATCCTTGTCGAAGGAGTAGGCGTCCTTCATGATGAATTCACGGCCGCGCATAAGGCCGAAACGGGGGCGGATTTCATCACGGAACTTGGTCTGAATCTGATACAGATTCACGGGCAGCTGGCGGTAGGAACGCACTTCGCCGCGCACAACATCGGTAATCACGTCCTCGTGGGTGGGTCCGAGGCAGTAGTCGCGCTGGTGTCTGTCCTTGATACGAAGCAGTTCCGGACCGTAGAAGTCCCAGCGGCCGGATTCCTGCCACAGGTCGGCAGGCTGCACCATGGGCATGCTCACTTCGTTGGCACCGGCCTTGTCCATTTCCTGGCGCACTATATTGGCGGCCTTGGAGATGGAACGCAGACCAAGCGGCATGTAGGTGTAAATGCCGGAGGTCAGCTTGCGCACCATGCCCGCACGGGTCAGCAGCTTGTGGCTGATGACTTCCGCATCACTGGGGGCTTCCTTGAGGGTCGGAATGTAAAAACGGCTCCAACGCATCGATTATCCTTTTTTTCGTTCAGCAAGGAACGAATCTAGTTCTTCCATGAAGGCTTCCAGCAGCTTGGCACCGCCTTTCACCGTTCTCACTATCTCTCCCTTGCGGAAGATAATGCCCTTGTCGCGTCCTCCGGCAACACCGATATCCGCTTCACGCGCTTCGCCCGGGCCGTTTACCACACAACCCATGACAGCGACCTTGAACGAGTCGGTCACGCCTTCAAGACGACGTTCCACTTCTTCCGCAAGATTGATGAGTCCGATTTCCGTTCTGCCACAGGTGGGGCACGAGATGATTTCCGGTCCGCGGTAGCGCAGACCGAGCGCCCGCAGCAGCTCCCAGGCCACAGACATTTCCTTAACAGGATCGTCCGTCAGGGAGATACGCAAAGTATCACCAATGCCCTGCCAGAGCAATATGCCCAGCCCCACGGAAGACTTGACGGCACCGCGCATAAGCGTGCCTGCCTCGGTCACGCCGATATGCAGCGGATAGTCGCAGCGCTCGGCAAGAAGGCGGTAGGCGTCTATGGTATGCAGCACCGAAGAGGACTTGAGGGAAATCTTGGTTTCAAAAAAGTTACGTTCCTCAAGCATGCGCACATGTCCGAGGGCGCTTTCCACCATGGCTTCCGGGGTGGGGCCGCCGAACTTGTCGAGCAGTGCCTTTTCCACGGAGCCGCTGTTCACGCCCACGCGGATGGAGGCGTTGTGGGCACGGGCGGCATCAACCACCGCATCCACATTCTTTCTGCCGCCGATGTTGCCGGGGTTGATACGCAGGGCATCTGCCCCCGCCTCAAGCGACATCACCGCAAGACGATGATCAAAATGGATATCGGCAATGAGCGGAATGGAAATCTGCTGCCGAATCTGCCCTATGGCCCAGGCTGCTCCTTCGTTCAACACCGCCACACGGGCAATCTCGCATCCTGCTTCCGCCAGCTGACGAATCTGCTCGACAGTGGCCTCCACATCACGCGTGTCCGTATTGGTCATACTTTGCACGACAACAGGGTTATCACCGCCGATGCGGACATCCCCCACCCGAATCTCGCGAGTCTTTCTGCGTTCTATAGGCATTCGTACGTCCTGCTGCTGTATATCCGGCCTCCCGCCACCACCAGCCACACGAATCAACATATTCACGGCAGTCTGCGGGCGTTCCGTATTTTGTTGCGCCCAACCTTTACGCCATTTCATGCGGCAAGCCAAGCGGCAAGCCAAGGACCGGGCCAATGAACTGGTGCGCAACACCCTCAAAATACGGCCCCGCATCACGGCATAAATAATGCGCCCGAAGACAGCCGATACAGCACCCCATTTTCTTGTCTGCACGTCCCTTTTGTTGACGGTATTCGCAATTCCTTGCATATACTATGCGTCTGCATCGACCACAGTCTCTTACCTTTCAAGGAGTTCGCATGCGTCGCCATTCTTATTTCACCATCTCTGCCCTGCGTGCCGTTGCACTGGCCGCAGTGGTTGCACTATCTGCCCTGCTCCCCCTCATGCCCGCAGCTGCACAGGCTGCCAAGCTGCCCGTGGTGGTCAGCATAGTACCGCTGCAGTATTTCGTGGAGCGTATCGGGGGCGAGTTTGTCGACGTCTCCGTCATGGTCCAGCCCGGAGCAAGCCCGGCGACATATGAACCCAAACCCCGCCAGATGGCTGCCCTGTCCGGCGCACAGCTATATTTCGCCATAGGTGTTCCCTTTGAAGAAGCATGGATGCCCCGCATTCAGGCCGCCAACCCTGCCATGAAGGTTGTGAACGTGGACAAGGGCATTCACAAGCTGCCCATGGCGGAGCACCACCATGAGGGTGAGGCCGGACATCAGCCCGCCGGTCATGATGAAGCCAAGCATGAAGACGCCCACAAACACGAAGCCCCCAGTCACGAAGCCTCCGGTCACGAGGCCCCCGATCACGACATGCATGACGGGCACGATCACGGCGGCCTTGACCCCCACGTATGGCTCTCGCCCATGCTCATGAAGCACATGGCGGATACCGTGCGCAAGGAACTCTGCAGGGCCGATGCCGAACACGCCCCCATCTTCCGCACCAACTATGCCGCGCTGGAAAAAGAAATCGATGCTCTGGACCGGGAACTGATGGATGTCTTTGATGCCATTCCGCAGGAAAAGCGCGTGTTCATGGTATTTCACCCCTCGTGGGGATACTTTGCCATGAACTACAGCCTGAAGCAGGTTCCCATCGAATATGAAGGCAAGGAACCCACCCCCCGCATTCTCAAGGAACTGATGGAAGAGGCAGCAGAGCTGAACATTCGCACCATTTTCGTGCAGCCGCAGTTCGCCCGCAAGAGCGCCGAGGCCATTGCCTCCCACATCAAGGGAACCGTGGTGGTTGCCGACCCGCTGGCATACGACTGGTTTGCCAACCTGCGCGAAGTGGCAAAGAACCTTGCAGCCTCTTTCTGCAAGTAACGCACAAACGCACAGCCTTCACATAGAGCCTATGTCCGAACAGATACTTTCCATATCCGGCCTCAGCTTTGCCTACAACGGCAGCCCCGTGCTGGAAGACGTGAACCTCTCCGTCAACAGGGGCGACTACATTGCCGTTCTGGGTCCCAACGGTGGTGGCAAGACTACACTCATCAAGTGCATTCTCGGCCTGCTCTCGCCGCAGACAGGCACGGTGAGCGTATTCGGGCAGGCTCCTGCCAGAGTGCGCCACCGCATAGGTTATGTGCCGCAATATGCCACCACGCAGGACAGCTTTCCCATCACCGTGCTGGATGTTGTGCTGCTCGGCGCCATGAATGCCACAAGCAACATCTTTTCCGCACACTGGAAGCGCTCGCGCGGCAATGTGGAAAAGGCCCGCAACGCCCTGCACATGGTGGGGCTGGACGGACGCGAAAACTACAGGCTGCATGACCTCTCGGGCGGGCAGCGACAACGGGTGATCGTGGCCCGCGCCCTGATGGGCGACCCCGACCTGCTCCTGCTGGACGAACCCACGGCCAACATCGACCCGCAGGGCAAGTTCTGCTTTTACGAGTTTCTGGCGTCACTGCCTCGCGAAATAACCACCATCGTGGTCAGCCACGATCTTTCCATAGCGGCATCGCCCTTCACAGGCATGGCCGTTGTGAACCGCACCCTGCACTATGCAGCAGGCAACGCGCTGACACAGGACCTGCTCGCCATGCTGTACGGCACGCATGAACCCACCTGCCCCATGGGCTCCTTCATCAATTCCGTCTCAAACCTGTTCCCGGACGTGGGAACCATGGAACCGCCGCACCTTGATGCCGATACTGCGGATCATGGAACCACCGCCGTTTCAGGCGCTACCGAAGGAAATGCCGGGAGGAACGCCTGATGTGGCAGATGCTCAATTTTGATTTCATGCAATATGCCATTATTGCAGGCGTTCTTGCTTCCATTGCCTGCGGCATTGTGGGCAGCCTTGTGGTGGTGAACCGGCTGGTCTTTCTGGCGGGGGGTGTGGCGCACGCTGCCTACGGCGGTGTGGGGCTCGCCTTCTTCTTCGGCCTGCCCGTGCTGCCGTGCACCGTCGGCTTTTCGCTCGGTGCCTCCATGCTCATGGCAGGCATCTCCCTGCGCTACAAGGAAAAGGCAGACACGGCCATCGGCGTGCTCTGGGCTGCGGGCATGGCCTTCGGCATCATTCTACTGGACCTTACCCCCGGCTACAACGTGGACCTGATGAGCTTTCTCTTCGGTTCCATTCTCGCTGTGCCGGTGCAGGATCTCTGGCTCATGGCAGCGCTTGATGTGCTGGTCATAGCCGCCACCTGTTACCTGTATCCCGGCCTGCTGCTGCTCTCCTTCGACCGTGAGTTCGCCCGTGTGCGCGGACTTTCCGTCACCTTTCTGCACTGCCTGATGGTGGGCATGGCGGCACTCACCGTGGTCATGATCATCCGCGTGGTGGGCCTTATTCTGGTCATCGCACTGCTGACCATTCCTCCCTTCATGGCACAGCGCACAGCCCGTTCCCTTGCAGGCATGATGGTTCGCGCCATCGGCTGGAGCATTCTGTTCTGCCTTGGCGGCCTTGCCATCTCGTACCAGTTTGACATTACATCCGGCGCGTCCATCATCGCTGTAGCCGCTGTATGCTTCTTCATTGCCATGCTTAGCGATGCCATGCGCCGCGCATTCCTCAATCGCAGAGTGAGCGGAGAGGCTGACTAACGGACCGGACTGACCGCCAAGATTCCGGCACATCCAGCACTTTGCAGGATTTTAGACCATAACATCAGCATGTTACAAACATGGCCTGATCGTTGCTTCATATTCCCCACAAGGGTGTTTTTCCGACACCCCACCGACACCAGACGGCTTGCCGCACTCCGGTCGCCGCAGAGGGGAAACCATGAAGTCAGAATCTTCCGGACTGCTGGAACAATTTGAAATGCTGGAGCGCATGCGTCAGGAACTGGGCGAGGCCCGCATGCAGGAAGTGACGGACATGAATCTGCGGCATGCCATGATCGCAGAATACAAGCTGATTGCAGGTTCTTCTCTGCAACTGCTGAATATGCTGGAACGGTACGGATTCATCTACAAGCTCACCGAAGAAGATCTGGAAAGCTACCAGCGCATTCTGCTGCAGATTGCTCAGTCCGGCTGCCGCTGTCAGGAATTTGTCGAGCAGTCTCATTCCATTGATCAGGAAGCCCTGCTTGCCTTCATCCCTACCGACGAATCACGCGCGAACTAGCTTCCTCTACTCTTTCAAAAAAAATCCCTCTGACCGCGACAGGCCAGGGGGATTTCTTGTTTACTCTTAAGAGTGAGCCGTACCTGCTCTACAGGTACTGCCGCAGAAACTCCACCGCACGCAGATCGGACCAGTAATAGCCGTCCTCATGCTGGCGTATGAACCCCACATGCCCCCCGGTTACCGGCATCTGCAAATGCAGATACTCGCTCTGCCGTGACGTGTGAACAGGGTAGCAGGAAGGGCTGAGAAAGGGGTCATTTTTGGCATTCATCAGCAAGGCCGGTACCCGTATGGCGGAAAGATACTGGCCGCAGCCGCTCCGCTGCCAATAATCCTCGGCATCGCGGAACCCGTTGATGGGGGCAGTGAACTGGTTATCGAACTCCCCGAAGGTTTTCATGCCATCCAGCCCGTCAATGTTCAGCTCAGGATACAGCGCCTTCTTCTGGCGCATCTTTTCTTTCAGGGTGCGCATGAAATAGCACATGTAAATGGCATTGGAAGGCTTATCCAGCACCTTGGCCGCCCCCATCAGATCGCAGGGAACCGAGAAGGTTGCGGCAGCCACCACAGCGGGATGCACGACAGACGGATTTTCCCCAAGATATTTGAGAATTTGGTTGCCGCCCATGCTGAAACCGGCAAGGGCCATACGAGAATAGCCACGCCCGGCGCAGAATTCGATAACCGTATGCAAGTCATCCGTAACGCCGCTGTGATACATGCGCAGAGCACGGTTTGATTCACCACTGCAGCCCCTGAAGTTCCATGCGCACACATCCCATCCGGCGGCGTTCATGCAGGCAGCCATGCCACGCACATACTTGCGGCGGGAATGCCCTTCCAGACCATGAGAGATGATGACGAGAGGCCTTGATGAAACAGCCTCAGCCCCGTCTATATCCGGTGCTGCTGTGGCGGGCAGAAAATCCAGATCAAGAAAATCGTCATCGGGCGTGGCTATGCGCACGCGCTCTGCCTCCACAATCTCGACCTTGCGGAACAGGGGCGGATACAGGGTCTGCACATGCCCGTTGGTAAAGGGAAAATACATGGTGTAGGATAGTGCTGGTAGTAGCGGCATGGGGATCTCCGGTGTTGAATCTGAGCAGGAACTGGGCGTTGCGCATCAGGAGTAGTGATCGGGGGGGGTGCACATTGGGCGTTGCACCCCGCGCATGCAAACGGCACGGCCCTGTTCGCGGCATGGACAATATGCAGGGGAAAGGGTACTCACCCGCCAGCGTTACGCCCGCAGTACCCTTTTTCAGCTTGAAAGGACAGCATGAAAATCTTCGACGCAGTCATTCTCGGTGCCGGTGCCTCCGGCATGTGGTGTGCCCATACAGCCGCTTCGCGCGGACTTTCCGTGTGCATTGTCGACCATGCCAAGCGCCCCGGAAAGAAGATACGCATTGCCGGTGGCGGCAAGTGCAACTTCACCAATCTGGAAGTTACCCATGCGGATTACACCAGCCGCAACCCTCATTTCGTGAAGTCCGCCCTCGCCCGCTTTTCTCCGTGGCACATGGTGGAATTTCTCTCCGCACACGGCATTGACTGGGAAGAACGCGAACACAGCCAGCTGTTTTGCCTGCGCAGCGCGGATGAACTTGCGGCAGCCATAGAGGATGTCTGCTCCGCACATGGTGTTGAATGGCGTCTGCGCCACACCATTGCGTCAATAACGCACGCGGACGGGCTGTTCACCGTTCATACGGATGACGAGCCCATACAATCCCGCAATCTTGTGGTCGCGCTGGGGGGCCCCGCATGGCCGCAGGCAGGTGCCACCGATCTGGGGCACAGAATTGCGAAGCAGTTCGGGCATACTATCATTGCCCCCTACCCCGCGCTTGTGCCCTTTGCCATGCCCAAAGGCTGGGCGCTCGAGGGTCTTTCCGGCATTGCTGTTCCGGCCACCATCGAATGTGCGGGCAGGCGTTTCACGGAAAACCTGCTCTTCACCCACACGGGCATCAGCGGCCCTGTGGTTCTGCACGCCTCCTGCCAGTGGCATAAAGACATGCCCATCGTCATAGACTTCCTGCCCGGCCATCAACTGGAACAGGAATTTGAACACGCAGGCGGCAAACCGCTCGTGCGCACCCTTCTGGGACGTCTGCTCCCCGGCAGGCTGGCAGAAGCCCTGCTCCCCGCAACCTTGGCGGACAAACAGATAGCGCAGCTTTCACGGCAGGATACGGAACACCTGATACAGCGAGTTCACAGCTTCACGGTCACCCCTGCGCGCACCGAAGGCATGAAGCGCGCCGAAGTTACCGGCGGCGGTGTGGACACGTCCGGAGTGTCGTCAAAAACCATGGAAAGCAGTCGCATGAAGGGATTGTATTTCACGGGAGAGGTGCTGGATGTGACTGGCCAGCTCGGCGGGTTCAATCTGCATTGGGCATGGGCATCGGGGCAGGCGGCAGGACGCGCACTGGCGGATTCGATGCAGGAATAAACGGGCCTGAACCAATCTGGTCTGAACCGGTTAAATCTGAACAGGTCATATCTGAACCAATCAAACCTAAATAACTCAAGGATGCGCTGGCCCAATATTACCCGATCCGACGCGAACCGGTTCACCTAAACAGGTCTGACTTAATCGGTTTGATTTAAAGGGATTACAACAGTATCACCAGCCAGAGAAGCACCCCGCCAAGCACGGCTGCAATACGCACATGCCGCAGCAAAGCTTCAATACCGGCAGCATCCCACCGTCTGGCTCCGGCTATGCCCGCATCACAGGGCCGGGGCCCCAGCACGGGCTTATCCTTCATCTGACCGAAATACCACGTTGCCCCGCCCATGGTGCGTCTGTGCAGCCACGCTGCCATGGCCATGGGCCACCCGGCATTGGGGCTTTCCATCTGGCTCGCATCGCGTGCAACATTGCGCCAAAGGCTCCGTAATGGCATTCCCGAACTCACGCCCGCCAAAGGGGCGGATATGGCCAGCATGCACGCGGAAAGGCGGGCCGGAACGTACGCCAGCACGTCATCCAGTCGGGCACCGGCCCAGCCGAGAGAGCGCCAGCGTTCCGTCTTGTACCCCCACATGGAATCAGTGGTGGAAACCGCCTTGTATAGCCACAGACCGAGCGGTCCCCCCAGCACCAGCCAGAAGAACGGGGCCACAAAACCGTCATTGAAATTTTCGGACAGTGTTTCACCGAGAGCCCTGTACAGCTCGCTCTGGTCTGCCTGTGAAAGATCGCGGCTGACCAGCATGCTCACTGCGGTCCGTGCAGCTTCAATATCCTCTCCACCAACGGCTGCAGCCGCCAGACGGCATTCACGCAGCAGGCTGCCCAAAGCGAGGCCTGTCCACGCAAGATAGAGGGAAAACACAATCCCCACGTATGGAATCCCCATCAGGGCCCATACGACAGCTCCGGTAATCGAAAGGAGAGCACAGAGACACAAAGTACCTGTCAGCCTTGAAGCACCTACCCTGCGGGCCAGCCGTTCAAGACGGTCCAGCAGCCAGCCCACAGCCTGCACGGGATGCGGCAGAGCGTGGGGGTCACCGAACGCAAGGTCTAGACCCAACGCAAGAATCGGCAGGCTCATAGTCCATGTGTCCAGTGCGAATGACATACAGGTCTTCCTCAGCGGCCGTCCAGCATGCCGAGAGAGGCATACGCCTGATAGAGCACAATGCCCGTGGCCGTGGAAAGATTGAGGCTGCGCACCTCACCCCATATGGGAATGCGCAGATGGTCAGGATATCGCTCCAGCAACGATTCCGGCAAGCCTCTGGTTTCCGGTCCGAACACGAGGGCATCATCCGCCGTGAACGGGAAGGTGTGCACAGCTCCGCCCCTGCGCGCACTGGTGAGCACATGGCGTTTTCCAACGCCGCCACCGGCAAGATACGCTTCCCAATCTGGCCACACACGAACCTGCACATGGGGCCAATAATCCAGGCCTGCGCGCTTGAGGTAGCGGTCATCAAGACTGAACCCCAGCGGCTCGATGAGATGCAGGGGAGTCTGCGTGGCCGCGCACAGGCGGGCGACATTGCCGGTATTCGGCGGAATTTCGGGTTCGAAGAGCACTATCTGCATGGTACTTCCTTACAATGAAAAGGCCGGTTCAGGAATGCACCTGAACCGGCATGAAAAGCAAGAATAAATAAGCCTAGAACTTGTAGCCGATGGTGATGCCGTAGATGTCGGTACGGGCATTCTTGGCATGCGAGTCAACAGTAACCTTGGAAGAGGCACTATCAATAACGTCTGCGTAATCACGGCCCTTCATCCACAGGTAGGTGTAGGAAAGGTCAAGAGTCCAATCCTTCCAGTTGAAGCCCAGACCGGCGCTGTAAAGCTGGCGGTCGTTACCGGGGATGAGGTAGTCGAGGTGGTTGGAATTGAGCGGAGACTCGTCGTAGGTGTAACCACAACGCAGGGTCAGCCAATCAAGAGCCTTGTATTCCACGCCGATGTTGTAGCGCCAAACGTCCTTCCAATCCTTAACGGAAGTGGAAGACATATTGCCACCAACCGGATCGTCGAATTCAAAACGCAGTTCATTGTAGGTGGACCAACGGGTCAGCACGCCACCCACTTCAATGCTCAGATCCTTGGTGGGGTAGTAGGTCAGACCAAGATTCAGCATGTCAGGCAGAACAACGGAACCTGACACGTCGGTATCTGCGTAGCTCACGGGACCCATTGCAAAGTTGGGAGTAAAGGACTGATCGCCATGTGCATTGATTTCAGCCTGGCTATGATAGCCTGCACCGAACTTCCACTGGTCGTTGATCTGATACAGCAAACCAAGGGTCAGGGCATAACCCGCGCCTTCAGCCTTGGTCTCGCTGAGCATATCATCGAGGCCAAGCATAGACCGATCTGCCTTCTTCTTGATGTCCAACTTCACGTCAATGTATTCAACACCAACAGAAACGGACAACTTATCAGTCACTTTGTAGGCAACGTTGGGATTGATGGAGTAAGACTGGATAAGGGCTTCGGTCACATTGTAGCGCCCCGGCCAATCGGCATCATACTCGGTACCCAGACCGAAACGGCTGTAAATGCCTACGCCGAATGCCCACTTATCGTTGTACTTATGAGTGAGGTAGAAGTGCGGCGGAATCCACACATTGTTCTGCCCATGCACCTGGTTGCCGTTAAGAGAAACGTCCATGTTGGGCATGATGAAGGAGGCACCGGCAGCAACCTGGGTACCTTCCAGCTGGGTGATACCCGCAGGGTTGGTGGCAAGGGTGGCAGGATCATCTGCACGGCCCACAACGGCACCGCCAAGGGCGTTTCCGCGGGCGCTATATTCGTAGAGAGCAAAACCGGAGGCGGAGGCGGAAGATATTCCCGCAAGAACAAACAGCAAGACAGCGGCAACAGAAATGATATGTCGCTTCATGGGTACCCCTTAAGTTCTCGCCCGATGACGCATGGCATCGTTAGACCCGGCAAAACGGGCCATCACCTGCCTTCCCCCGGCAAAACGCACTTCGCCGAATCACGCAGATCGCCAGCCGTCCCCTACAGCCATCAGGCAACATTACAGAGCCGCAGCACCATTTTCCCTCGCTTGCTGGCAACGCAGCGGGTGCGTGCGGCTTCCTCCTACAGACAAACTTTCGGGGTTATAATAGGAACACTCTCACTTAGGCAAGACGTTAGAGGGCACTTTTGCGGAAAAAATGAAGTAAGGTTCACAAAAAAGCAACAGTCACACTCATTGTTTCGCAAGCACTTGCTCAACTAATGATACCAGTAGCGTAAAATCGACCGGTTTCGATATGTACTCATCCATTCCGGAATCCAAAAACCGCTCACGATCGCCTTTCATGGCGTGTGCCGTCATGGCTATGATCGGAATGTTCTTGTTCACATCGGGACTGCGCGATTCGCGAATAGCTCGGGTGGCCTGAACGCCGTCCATGTCAGGCATCTGAATGTCCATGAGAATGAGATCAAACGTCTCTTTCACCATGGCTTCCAGCACGGCCACACCGTTATTGACGCAGACCACCTCGTGGCCCTGCTTTTCGAAGAAATACAAAGCGAGCTTGCGGTTGATGATATCGTCCTCCGCAAGCAGAATGCGCAACGGCCGCCCGAGCCCGCGAATGACCGGCATGCCGTCGTTTTCTGCGGCCTCATCATCCTTGCCCGCCTTGCGGAAGCTGGCGGAAAAGGTGAAAGAACTGCCCTGCCCCGGCACACTTTCAACCTGAATATCGCCCCCCATCTTGCGGGCTATCTCGCGGGAGATGGACAGACCAAGCCCTGCGCCACCGTACTTCTTGGTCATGAAGCTCTCGGCAAGCGAAAAAGGCTCGAACACATATTCCAGCTTGTCGGCAGGAATACCTACGCCCGTATCACGAACCACAAACGCAAGTTTGTATTCGCTCCTGCTGCTGCCGCTCATATGCACGTTAAGGGTCACCCCGCCCCGCTGCGTATACTTTATCGCATTGACCACGAGGTTGCTTATCACCTGCTTGAGACGGCCGGAATCTCCCGATACCACCTCGGGCACGTCATCATCCACATAGGATTCCAGACGCAGGTTCTTCCAACGGGCCTGCACATCAAGCACCTTGAGGACATCGGAAAGCGTTTCACGGACAGTGAAGGCGGATTCCCTGAGCACCAGACGACCAGCCTCAATGCTGGACATGTCGAGAAGATTGTTGACGATGGCGAGAAGTTCGCGACCTGCCTGCTTGATCATCTGCAGGTATTCGGTCTGCTCCGTTGTTGCATCACCACCGAGAAGAAGATCGGTAAGGCCGATGATGCCGTTCAACGGGGTACGCAGTTCGTGGCTCATGTTGGCAAGAAACTGCGACTTGGCCTTGCTGGCGGATTCGGCTTCGTCCCGCGCCTGTTCCAGTTCGGTCGTCCGCGTTGCCACCTCGTCTTCAAGATGCTTCTGGTAATTCTTCTTATCACGGCGCATACGCGCCTGCTCCAGCAGCTTCTCTACAACGTATTCAAGAAAACCGAGATCATGGATGGGTTTGGTGATGTAGTCCCACGCGCCACGGCGCAGGGCTTCTATGGCGTCGCGGATAACGCCGGTGCCGGATACCACCACAAGCGGAACATCAGGCGCACGCGAAGAAAGCGTGCTCAGCACCTCAAGGCCGTCCATCCCCGGCATGCGCAGGTCGATCAGCACCAGATCGGGAGACTGGCGCTCAAATTCGTCCAGCCCGTCGCGACCATTGGCGACCTGAATCACCCGATAGCCGCTATCCTCCAAAAAAGCCGCCAAACTCTGCCGCACGATGGTTTCATCATCAATAGCCAGAATGGTGCCTTTGCAGGATCGGGCCACGGCATCACCTTTTCATTCCGAGAATGCGATAAATGCCCACCACCAGATCATCCATGTTCTGCAACGGCTTGATGAAAATTTCATCTCTCGATACGCCGATATGCATGAGTTCCAGCGGGAGCTTGTAGTTGGTCGATCCGGTGTGGATCAGGTACTTGAGATCCGGTTTGATATCGTGCGCCTTGATTATGAAATCGTTGCCGCTCATACCGGGCAGCCGCATGTCGATGATCCCCACCTTGGGATTCACCCCGGCAAGTACCTCAAGCCCTTCTTCTCCGCTTCCTGCAGTGTGGACGACAAAGCCTTCATCTTCAAGATAGGCTTCGAGGTTCTCGCGAACCATCTCCTCATCATCCACAACGAGGATTTCTATTGCTTCGTTGGCCATTGGCACTCCCAGAATCTCAGTCGGACGAAACGGGTTACAGACCCATTTCACTCAACATTCCACGACTATAACACCAACTATAACGCTTCACTACAAAGTTAGCAACGCGGAAACCATTATTTTTCATTATTTGGAACGACGGCGCATTATCACCCCTTCCTTGCGCAAAGCGCACCAGAAAGGACGAGGATCATCCGTCATGATGGGTCGTGCCTTGGGGTTGGCAATGTTGCAACGCTGCTTATTCGTTTCAAAGAAAAACGGGCAGGCGGCGCACTCGTATACCAACACATCAGAACAGCTGGCGCAGGAAAGCTCTTCAGCACTTCCGGCCTCACGCACAACCATGCCCGCAGGTTCAAGCGCACACCACTCGGGACGAGTAGAGGCTGCAACATCTGCCGGAACAATGCGATTCCGCTCGCCACCACCCACGGCCGAAGCACCACAGTGGCCTGCCTCATCGGACCAGAACATCGGACATTCCTGACACTTCCCTATCATCCAGATCATATGATTCCTCCCGGTCATGACCGCACATGTTCGGCCAGCCGACCAGCTTACAAGATTATAGCATGTTCACAGGATCAATATCCAGCGCCAAACGCAGCTTGCCATCTCTGGGGGCAGCCATGCGCATTTCATGAAATACGCCCCGTATGCTCGTCCAATCCTGCCCCTTAAAGGCCCACTGAAACCGCTTGCGCCCCCGCAGCAGCGGAAGCGGAGACGGCGTGTGCCCCAGCACAAGAACGCCGGCAGCCTTGCCCTTTTCACGAGCCAACAGAGTCAGGCTGTCCAGCCACTCCGCTCCGGCATCCCAGTCCATGGGGTAACTTGCCCGTACCAGAGCCAGCTTTACAAAAGGCGGATACCTGCGACGTTCACGTCTGCGTATCTCTTCCTCGAAAAAACCTTCGTAGTCCGCGTTGCGGACAAATTCCCAGCAATAGTGGGCAGGGTCACGGGTCTGTATGAACACCCTACCTGCCTTCTCGCCCCGTCCCGCACGGCCGGAAGCCTGCACAAGCAACTGGAAGGTACGTTCTGCGGCCCTGTAGTCAGGCAGGTTCAGGCCAAGATCACCGTCAGCAACTATGGCAAGGGTAACGTTGGGAAAATGATGCCCCTTGGAAAGCATCTGCGTTCCCACCAGCACCTGTGCCTCTCCCTTGCCGAATGCTTCCAGTATGGCTTCCATCCGGCCCGGACGCCGAGTTGAATCCCTGTCCAGTCGAAGAACCTTGGTTCCGGGCGGCAGCGCATGAACCAGTCCTTCCTCCAACTTCTCCGTTCCCTCGCCCATGGGCAGATAATGCAATCCTTTGCATGAAGAACAGGTCACCGGATAGGGAGTGGCGTATCCGCAATAATGGCAGACAAGCCGCTCACGCCCCTTATGGTAGGTCAGGCCGATCTCGCAGTGCGGGCAACGGGCCACGGTGCCGCAGTCAAGGCAGTACATGAGCGGCGCATATCCACGACGGTTCAGCAGGATAACGGCCTGCTCTCCCTTTGCTACCACTTCCTTGAGCGCGGCAAGGCTCTGCGGGGCAAGCAGGCCATCTGAAGGAGAAAGTCCCTTTATGTCAACAAGTTCAACATCAGGCAG
>JBKEAK010000065.1:0-13852 GCA_047972125.1 Halodesulfovibrio sp. | reverse complement strand
GGAGTGCCGGTCTATGACTCCGTTCACGAGGCATGCAGGCACCATAGAATTGACGCATCCATCATCTTCGTGCCTGCCCCCTTTGCGCCGGATGCCGTGCTTGAAGCGGCCGCGGAAGAGGTGCCGTGGGTGGTCTGCATTACCGAAGGCATTGCGCAGTCTGCCATGCTTTCGGCGCTCAAGAACATTCCTCCATCCCGCACGCGCGTTATCGGCCCCAATACCCCCGGCATTATTGTGCCGCGGCAGACCAAGATTGGCATCATGCCGGGCTATGTGTTCGAGCCGGGGCATGTGGCCGTGTTCTCACGGTCCGGAACCCTGACGTATGAGGCCTGTGCGCGGCTTTCTGCTGCGGGAATAGGGCAGTCGGTTTCCGTGGGCATTGGCGGTGATTCATTCATCGGCACCAACTTCATTGACCTGTGCGAGCTGGTACGCGACGACGACAACACGCATGCCGTGCTGGTGCTGGGCGAGGTAGGCGGTTCCGCTGAAGAAGAGCTTGCACGGTACGTGCGGGAAACGGGCTTTGAAAAGCCGGTCATTTCCTTTATTGCAGCGCGGACAGCCCCTCCCGGCAAACGTCTCGGTCATGCCGGGGCTATTCTGGACGAGAAAACCGGAGGCGTTGTAGGCAAGTTGCAGGCCATGCGCGATGCCGGGTTCACCATCTGTCCTGATCTGGCCAGATTGCCGGAACTCGTGAAGAAGGCCATGGGATAGGCTGAATCCGCCATATTGCAAAAAAGAGTGGGGTAACGCGATGCAAGTCGCGTTACCCCACGTTGTTTTCATAATGACACCGGTATTCCCGACCGGCAGTACAAGCTTGTACCTGTCTTTACCATGTCCTTGCCTGCTCTCTCCGGTCCGGTCTTCGTCTATCCCCGTCGGAATTTACGGCGCCCGGTTTGCGCGGCCGGACGTTTGAAACATTCCTTCTATCCGGACTGGATAAGCTGCACTACCGGCTAAGGTAGCTGTAGCTAGTATGTAAAAGCCCTGCCTCTATTTCGACCCTTGAGGCATTGCTCCACAGTTCAGGACTGGAGAAGCTTTGCTTGTGGTTCAGACCTCCGACGCTTCGCCTTTGGCCTAAATCTAAGAAGCTTAGCTTCTGGTCGGGAAATTCCGGTGCATTATCCGCATATGCATTCAGCAGTTGCGGGGCTTGCCGGTCAGCAATGGCAAGCCGGGTTCCTTGTCTGCAGCCCTGCGTCTGCATTCAAGGCAAAATGCTATACTGCGTGGTGCAGATGATGCGGGCAAGCTACCCGCGATTTTTGACACATGCTGCCGAGGCAGAGGTGCTGTTGCTGATGGTGCATGGGACGCAGTCTCAGCTTTCTGTTTCCGGTGTTGCACAGCGTGGTACGCCGGAAAGTGAGAAGTCCGGAAGTTGCGCACATCAGCTTTACGCAGGAAGAAACGACCAGTGCATACAATGCAGTTCCAAGAATGATTTCCATAACGCCTCCGTTGATTGGTGGGTCACTCAATAATGGCCACGGCCAAACAATACTCTTCGAGCTTGTGAATGCAAGCACAAACTGTATATTTTTTCCAAATGAGACGTAATGAAACAATCTTACAGTTATCGTGCAACACTACAGCGGCAACGGTTCTATGAGATGTTGCAAATGCAACAGTCGCTTGGCGGTTGCAATACGTTGCGCATGTATAATTTATTGTGTTGTGCTTATGAAGTGGTGTGCTGCTTTCGCGCGTTTCACAATTTATGGTTGTTTCAACAAACAGAAAGCTGAAAGATTATCCGGGATATCTTGGCCCGGATTCGGGAAAGTGTCCGCTCTGGCGTGATATTGGCGTGAGAAAATGAAAAGGCCGGGAGCAGAAACTCCTGGCCTTTTGCTGTATGTAGTCAGGTTCCGTGGGCTAGCTTTCTGGCAGAACCTGTCAATCTTGCCACAAGGGCTTTGATTCGATTGTTATCAGTGTTTGCAAGGTTAAACGGCGTGGTGAAGGTGGTGGGGGCACGCCTCACGCGACTTGTGACACATCTTACCCAGACAGAGGTGTTCCTGCTGGTGATACATGGGTCGCAGTCTCAGCTTTCTGTTTCCGGTGTTGCACAGGGTGGAACGCCGGAAAGAGAGGAGACCGGAAGCCGCGCGCATGATCTTGACAGAGATGAACACAACCAGTGCATACAGTGCAGTACCAAGGATGATTTCCATAATGCCTCCTTTTGATTGATGGGCCACTCAGGTGTGGCTACGGTTCAAATGTACAATCTGAGCTTGTGAATGCAAGCACAAAGTTAAATTTCGTCTAATTGCGACATGATGAAACGTTATTGCAGTGTCAGTTGTGTTGTGCTGCTGTGATATTTTATTCTGATGCTGTTCAGTTTTTTGCAGTTTTGCTGTGATATAGTTGTATTTGTTTGTAGTGCGCTGTTTCAATGTGTTGTTGGTATTTTTTTCGATTGTGTTGCTATATAGTTGTCTGAAATCATTGATTGTTTGTATAAACAGTTGCGAGGGTGACAACGCTGCAATGGAGCTGATTCGTGGGGGCGGAGCCGTGGACATGAAAAAGGCCGGAAGCATGATGCTTCCGGCCTTTGGCGTGACTGAAGGTGTTATGGGGGGTATTGTAGTAGACGCGGTTATTGTCCCGCAGGGTCTGGCGGTGCGGCAAGTTCAGGCGTGGTGCGCCGTATTGCCAGCAGGTATTCATTGCTGGGCTTGGGGTCCACCAGAATCTGATGATGGACTATCTCCATGCCCTCGGGCTTGTTGGGCCATTCATCCCAGTGCTTTCTGCGCATGGCAATGACCACATCGGGGTGTTCCTGCACAAAGGCATCCAGTTCAGGCCAGTCGTTGGTCTCGAAGATGTTGGCTTTGACATAGTAGCTGTAGGTGCCGGAGTAGATGCGGTAGCTGGCCGGAGCAAACCCGTTGAGCATATAGGTGCGCATGACGGTGGCCTGCGCCTTGGGGCTCATTATGGAATCCAGTGCAGGCGCCGTTATGGTGCCGAGGGGCAGTATGAAAACGGTCACGCAGGCCGCAAGCAGAAGCAGTCCCCCCTCTGCACGGCGCGGGGCGGCAATCCAGAGAATGGCGGCAGATACACCGGCAATGGCGGCAAGGTAATCCCAGCCGACAATCTGGACATGGAAGGGGTTGTTGACGAATTCAATGTACACAAGGCCGCCTGCAAGGCCCGCGAACAGCAGGGCGAAGAGGCGGAACATCATGCGGCACCGGCCGGGAGTGAGGCGCATGAGCGCCCGCGCGCTCAGAATGGCGAGCAGCGGGAAGAGCGGCATCAGATATACCGGCAGCTTAATGCTGATGGCGGAAAGCAGGGCAAAGCCGGAGAGCACGGAAATCCACACATAGGCAAGGCCCATGCGTTCCGGCTTTCTGGTGGCCCAGAGGTTCTTGTAGAACTGTGCCCCGAACAGGCGTTCCCACGGAACCGTGATGAGCAGGAAGGTCCACGGCATCATCACGCCCGAAAGGGTGGCAAAGTAGAACCACCACGGCTGGCCGTGATGCCATGTGTTGGTTGCCCGCTTAATTATTTGCTGCTGGAAGATGTTTCGCAGGTAATCGGGATCTTCCGTAAAGTAGGCGGCGCTGACCCATGCAAGGCAGACTGCGGTCATGACGCCGAACCCGATGGCAACATCCCAGCCAAGCAGCCGCTTGAAGCGGAACCGCCATATGGTGAAGAGTATGGTGGAAATAACGGGGAAGGCCAGACCCAGCGGCCCCTTGGTAATCGTGGCAAGGCCGGCGAAGAAGAAGCCGAGCACCACCCAGCCGAAGGCGCTTTCCTTCTGCCAGCCCTTGAAGAGGCAGAGGTGGGAAAGGGTTATGAGCGTGGCAAACAGCAGGTCCATGCGCGAATAGTGCATCATGCCCACGGTGAAGAACGTGGAGAGCAACACCAGACCGGCGGCAAACGAGGTTTTCTTGTCTTCGCCGAGGGCACGGGCGAAGAGATACGTCGCCAGCGTGAACATCAGGCCGGAGACGGCTGCGCCGAGCATGAAGAGCTTCGGCGATGCTTCGCCTACCAGCGGATACAGCGCCTTGAGCAGCCAGAAGTAAACAGGCGGCTTGTCAGGATAGGGTATGCCGTTCAGGTAGAGAACTATCCACTTCTTGGCGTTGATAACGTGCTCGAACACGTTGGCATAGCGGATTTCATCAGAGAACCACAGGGCCCGGCTGTCCAGCGTGAACCACGTCTGCAGCGCCACAATGACGAACAGGGTGAGCATGGGCAGATAGGCAAGGGTATCGAAACAGTGATCCAGCATGCCCTTGGGGGCGGGCTGGAACGGTGCGCTTTTTTTCTTTTTGCCGTTGCCCTTCTTGCCGTTTTCCGCAGCAGCTGTATCGGCTGCAGGCTCAGCAGCCTCACCGGCAGGGTCTGCGGGTGCATGGGCGATATATTCAGGCGAAGCTGCCGAAACTTCGCTTTGCGTTGTTTTCTCGTCGGCAGCGGTAGTCCGGTCCGGGCCATGGTCGGCAGATTCCTGCTGTTCGCGTTCCGGCGCGCTGGAGGAATCGGACATGGGCCAGTCGGTAGATTTGGGGCGATCGGGAGAGTCGGTCATTTCAGTCCCTGTTCCAGATGGTGTGTATGACGTACGCAGAAAAACTGCCTAACAGTATGCCGAAGAATACGTCGCTGGTGTGATGCATTTCAAGATACACGCGGGAAAAGCCCATGAGGGCGGCGTAGCATCCCAGAAGCAACGGAACTATATGATTCTTGAAAAAGTAGGTAAGAGGGATGGTGCTGCCAATGATTTCCGCGGTATGACCCGAAGGCAGGGAGTTGTGTGCGGAATCGAAAGACCATGGTATATACAGCCCCTCCACGCCTGGACGGGGCCTGCCTATGGCCACTTTGAAAATACGCACCAACAGGAAGGAAACTGCAAGCTGGACAAGAAGGTATGCCACAACAAAGCGGGTGAGCTTGGCATCGCGCCGCTTGCGGGCGGCAACGAGTATGCCCGCGTATATCAAATACATTGCGGGGTTGCCCCAGTCTGTCAGCAGCTTCATGTAATAGGTTAAGTCAGGATGTGCTGCGCGGTAAGCGCGGAAAAAGGGAATGACTTCTGCCGAGGTGCCTATTGTTGCCGTAACAACGAGCAGCAACAGGCATAGAGGCAGAATGCTCAATACATGTTGGGTGACGGGGTAGCTGTAACGCATGGGGCCTTATACGGTGAATTGGTCCGCAAGTGAAGAAAAAGCTGGCCTCCCGAGGGATGCAGAAAAATGCGTTAACCTATTGACGATACTTTTTACCAAGTGTACCCCGTTCTGCTCTACTGCGGAGTATCCGCTTCTGTTTTCACTTTCTATCTGTTCCCGTTAAGGGAGGATTACCTATGTTATCAGCTTTTCGTAATCGATGGCACGCTTCGGGCGGTTACAAGGACGTTCTTCGGGTCGGTCTGCCCCTTGTGGTGAGCCTTGGCTCCACCACCCTCATGGAGTTCACCGACCGGGTGTTCCTCAGCCACTATTCCGAGGACGCCATTGCCGCCTCCATGCCTGCCGCCATGGCCAACCTGACCTCCCTGCTCTTCTTTATCGGGGTGGGGAGCTATGCCAACGTGTTCATTGCCCAGTACAGCGGTGCTGCGCAACGTTCGCGCGTGGGGGCTGCATTGTGGCAGGCCATTTACTTCTCCATCTTCGGTGCCGTGGTGCTCGCATCCATGTCCTTTTTTGCCGAGCTCATA
Organism: Halodesulfovibrio sp.; assembly: GCA_047972125.1. GTDB lineage: Bacteria > Desulfobacterota > Desulfovibrionia > Desulfovibrionales > Desulfovibrionaceae > Halodesulfovibrio. Next base: position 8,100 of record JBKEAK010000065.1, on the reverse strand, counting down.
TTCAGGCTGGCAGGGCATAGCGAATCGGTCTTCCGGCAGGAGGTCATCTACTTCCGCATTCTGTCCGTGGGCAGCGGTCTTGCGCTTGCCGCCAGTTGCGTGGGGTGTTTCTTCTCCGGCCGGGGCATCACCAAGCCCAACATGGTGGTGAACCTTATTGCCACGGCCATTAACGTGCCGCTCGACTACATGCTCATTTTCGGCGTGGGCCCCTTCCCCGAAATGGGCATAGCCGGTGCGGGCATTGCCACGGCTTCATCGTGGGCCATGCAGCTTGTCATGTATTGCTGGCTTGTGTTCACCAAGGAAAATGACTGTGATTACGCCGTGTGGCGCGCGCGGGCCTTTGACCTGACCCTTTTCCGCCGCATGATGCGTTTCGGGTTGCCCAGCGGGGTGAACAGTTTCTTCGATCTGTTCGCCGTGGGCTTTTTCATATTCATCGTCGGCAGACTGGGCAGTGCGGAGCTTGCCGCCTCCAATATCGTGTTCTCACTGGATACGGTTGCCTTTTTGCCCATGATAGGCCTTAACATCGCCATCTCCACACTGGTGGGGCAGGCTTTGGGGAGCGGAAAGCCGGATGTGGCTGTGCGCGCAACCTCGAGCACGCTGCATATCGCCATGTTGTGGATGGGTACCATGGCCCTGCTTTTTGTAACCGTGCCGGGCTGGCTGCTGGACGTATTCCGTCCGCAGGACATGAACGCCGCATGGTTTGCCGAAGTGCAGAAAGAGGGTGTGGTGCTGCTGCGATTCGTGGCCTGCTACAGCCTGCTCAGTTCCTTGGCTCTCGTCTACTTCGGAGCCGTGCGTGGTGCGGGCGATACCCACTATGTCATGTGGGCCATTGTGTTCAGCGCCATCATGCTGCTGGCCGTGCCGTTGTTCATTGCCCAGCAGGTGTTTGATGCGGGCCTGAACGGACTGTGGGCGGTTTTCACCTTCTATGTGGTGGTGCTTTCCGCAATTGCATACAGAAGGTTCCACTACGGACCATGGAAGAGCATGCTGGTGATCGAAAGGGAACAGCCGGAAGAACCGAACCGGGAAGATGCCAACCACAAGTGTGTCTCTCTGGAGTAGGCAGACCATCCGTACCTTGGCGGCCTGTGGTTATTCCACGGCGGCAACCTTGGAAAGCATGCCGTATTCACGGCCTTTGCGGGCGTCTATCTTGAGCGTCATGTAGATGCGGTCGCAGTCGGCTTCCAGCGCTTTGTAACAGTCGCTTATGGCGGCCATTACGCTGTCCCAGTCTCCTTCGATGACCGTGCCCATGGGGTTGAGCTGAAACATGAGGCCGCTGGATTTAAGCACATTCAGTGCCCGTTTGACATAAGGGCTGACGCTGTCGCCCTTGTCCATGGGAAAGATGGAAAGCTCTGCAATTACGGACATGATTCTGCTCCTGTGCTTGAGATGATGCTGACGGGGCCCGCCGGTTTTGTGCGGACATGTGGATATACGGACATGCGGTGCAGGCGAGTTGTAGCCTGTAAACGGACACAAGAAAAGGCGGGAGGGAACATAAGTTCTCTCCCGCCTTATTTTTGTATTGCGCTTTGATCAGGCTGCCCTGTGTGCTTCCAGTGAGCGCCTGCCCAGAATGAAGTCCATGAACTCCACCTTCTCCATAACCTTCTTTGAAACGGCCTTGAAGCGCTGTGCTTCCTTGGCGGTATAGCGCGTAACGCCGTCGCGCAGGCCTGCTACGTCCATGATTTCGTTGTAGAGGTAGGGCAGGTAGATGGGGTCCTGACTCAGGAACATGTGGATGCTGCCGAACAGGGACCGGATTTCGCCAAAGTTGCGGTCGGGCTTCTTGAAGAGTTTTTCCATACGCTTGTGGGCATGGCGTAGCGAGTTGCGCCAGCTTGGACCGCGTTCTTCGAATACAGGCTGCTCGCAGGCGGATCGGGCCTGTATCATGCGCAGTCTGTAGAGTTCCAGCGCCGGAGAATCCGATTTCAGGAAGCCGTCTTCCACCACCTGCTCAAGGGTGCTGTTCGTGGCGGTGGTAATGACATAGCCGCCGCCGTAAATGTTGCGCACATTCAGACCGAGGCGCTTGATGTCCTGCTCCATCTCGCGGGCAGAGGTCAGGTACTGCACGCTGGTGCGGATGGGGTTGCCATCCAGATCCTTCAGTTCCAGCGAATTGGCAACGGTGCCCGTGCAGTGGTGACCTGCGGCGTGGGATTTTTCACGCCATGCGAAGTCCTGTCCCACAAGGGTTATGTCGCGCACGCCCATCCAGTGCAGGAAGCGCATGAGCGCCACGGAAACGTTCCCTGCTGCGTCCAGCACAAGGTCATCAGTCCCGGCAATGAAGGTGGCAAGGCCGCCGACCGTCCACAGGGGGATGGTGGGGCCGGGATACTGTTCCACCACTTCCTGCTTGGTCTTGGTGGAGTATATGAGCGGAATATCGCGTGCGAATTCCGGATCAAGCCGTTTGAAGACGTGGAGCATGCCTTCACTGAAGTCGATGGACATGCAGAAGTGCGGCTTGATGCCCACATTCTGCGCAGCCGTAAGCGTTTGCAGTGCAGTGACCACAAGGGCGGAATGCTGCATTGCCGCGAGGGCCGGGCCATATTCCGCAAGGGATGGGCCTGCGCCCACGATAACGGCCTTGATACCCTTGCCCGCGTTGCGCAGAGGGTTCACCGTGCCATCGGAAAGGGCACGGCGGAAATTGTTGAGTTCGTTGCCCACCATGATGTCCTGCGCCCGGCGCAGGGTGCCCATTTCCACACTCAGGTGTTCCAGCATTTCCTTGCACTCGCGGGTCCAGTACGCATACTGGGGACTTATCTGCTGGCTGGGCATGTCTGCCCGCATGTATATCTTGCCGAACAGGAACTGCGTGTCGCAGCTGCGCACGGTCTGCAAAAGCACATTGCGGTCGGGGGGCAGAAAGACCAGTTTGCCCATCTGGATGAAGGGGCGATAGTCCGTTTGCCCAAGGCACACGGCAAGGATTTCGGGGTCCGGTTCCAGCACATACACCTTGTGGCTGTCGCGGGTGTTGGAAAGCAGCTGGTTAATGCCATACCCGAGGTTGCTGCCGATGACGAAGGTCGCATCCAGCGGGGTCTGCTCGCGGGGAATCCACCCCTGATAAAAGGGAGCAGGAGGCATGGTCTCGAAGATGGTCCTCCCATCCTTCAGGCGGAAATCGAGAATTTCCCAGCGGTTCAGACCTATGCGGGTGTCTATGTCCGCCAGGTCCGGCTGTTGTTCCTTAAGCCACGCGGCAACGGGTTGTTTTTGCGCGGCCATGGCCCCAAGGTTCTGTGTGTAGAATGGCGAGTACTTCATGCGCGCGATTATGCAAAAATACTGCCACCAGTGGGGCGTAGAATCTTATATCAACTATCTCAGCATATTGTGTTGATTTCGTGGAGTGCTGTTGCTGCGTTTTTGGTTATCGCAGGCTTTGGGCGTCATGATGCCGACAGGGAGACAACCGGGAACAGCACAAAAAAACGCACTCCGGTGAGGGAGTGCGTTTGTGAAGCGATGGCCGGCACGTTGCACAGTGGTTATTTCTTCGGCTGCAGGGCGAACTTGCTCTTGTCTCCGATAAGGATGGCGCGGGTTTGCCACGGATCAAGTTCCAGTGTCAGCTTCTTGCCTTCCAGAGTCAGAGACTGCGTCATTCCGTCTTCCGCAAGGATGTCGAGCACAGTGCTGCGGGAATTCAGTTTGGCCCATGCGGATTGTATGGTGACGGTTTCCGTTGTCTTCTGCTTGCTGAAGTTGGTGGCTACAAGCATCAGGATGCTGCCTTGCTTGCGGGGCAAAGCCTGCAGCTGCATGATCGTGCCTGTGTTTTTTGTGGAGAGCACTGCGACCGGCGTTGCGTTTTGAATCTTGTACCGGTTGCGGGCCGTCAGAATGCGGCTGAGATTCCAGACAAAGGAATACGGCGTGAGCGCCTGCTCGGGAATGGAGCCGAAAACGGTCTGCGCTTTGGGCATGCCCAGCGGGGTTATAAGCGACTGTCGCGCGGTATTGAGCAGGTCATACGCGCCCATCATGTTCTGAAGCAGTGCTTCGTCTTCGTTGCGGGCGGGCACCAGTCCCTGCTTGAGCGGCAGAGTGCCAGCAAGTTCCTTGCCGGAAACCATGAAAACACCCGGCTGCATGGCGTGGTATGCCGCAAGGGCAGTCATGCCACGATTCAGTTCTGCTGTCTGGTCCGGTGTAAGCTGGCGCATGTCGCGAATGCCTGCTGCCAGCCCCACAAGTCCGGCAGGGGTAGTGTGCAGCACGTTGTTTTTGACCAGAATATCGCCGCCGGAAGCAGTGATGATCCTCATCATTTCCTTGCGGTACTGCTCGCGCATGGCGGGGAGCTTGTCGTCCGCAAGGCCGTAAAGGTGGCGCAGGGACATATCCATGCCTTCTGTCGGCATGATGGCGTGCACAAGGCGGCCTCTGTCCATGCCGAGGGATGCCTGCATGTCCAGCGTGGTGTGCAGCATGGTTGCATTGCCTGTGAGCAGGGCGGCCAGCGCACTGACGGAGCCTGCATGGTCCAGAGCAATGTCCGGGCCTTCGCGCATCAGCAGTTGCTGCATGGGCAGGGGCAGGGAATCCTGCAGGAACGACCATCCGCCGTAGCGCCGTACTTCCTGCGCTATGGTGGCGGCAGCATTGCGGGCATTGTCTGCGGCAACGGCCATGTCCTTTTGTCCTGCCGGATTGGCGGTTTCAATGCCCACATAGGGCGCTACGCTGATACCGGTGAAGGCCACCCCGAGCGTGCCCACCTGCTGGATGATGGAGCCGGAGACGATCTTCCGCGCGTTGGCGGAGGGGTCTGTCCAGTTCAGGACTGGGCGGTTCGGTGAGCCATGGTACAGATAGACATAGCGCCTGCTTGTGCCATCTATGCCGCGCACTTCACCGGTTGCTGCCCAGCCGAAGGGCTCAAGCGGAATGCCCAGCGTCTCGCGCAGGCGCAAGGGGGGCAGAATATGCTGCTTGCGCAGTTCCTGTGCCGATTCCGCAGAAACAGGCTCTGCCTGCCACTGCTCGTTCACTTCGGGGAGCAGGGGCCATGCTTCGGCAGGAATGTCTATCATGCAATATATGCCCTGATATTCGGGCTTTGCGCGGGCAGAGAGAAAGAAGTCTGCTCCCATGCCGGTGGCGGCAGGCAAAATGGTGTCGCCCATGACGGTGTCAGCCGTGATGGCTGCGCGGGTGAGCCTGCGGTATTCGTCGGGCGTGCCCGCGTATTTGCTGAAGCCGTATTGGACCGTATCCGCACCAAGGAACTGGGTACCGGAAATATCGTATCCCCAGATGCCGCCGGATTCGCGCAGGGGGGAGAGCAGAAGTCCGTGTATGCCCAGCTTCTGGCTCTGTCGCCAGAATTCCGGATGCAGCAAGGCCTTGAACAGCGACTCATTGTCGTTGGTCAGCACGGATGCAGGGTGCAGCGTCAGCCAGATCGGTGCTTCTTCAAGCAGCGTTTCGGGTCGGGGGGCCACAGAAGGCGAGAGCCACTGAATGCCGGTGTCCGAGACGATGCGCGAGAGTTCCTGCGATGAACGCAGCATGGCCTGTTTTTCCAGCCACTGCACATAGCCGGGGTCGGCCCGCAGGTCGGTGGGCTTAGTTACCTTGGGCAGGGTTTTGTCGGCGCGGCGGGGAGTGCAGCCGCCGAGTATGAGAGCAAGTGCAAAGCACAGAATGAGCAGTATATGGTGCAGCCGGATGGCAAGCCGCATGTGGTTTCCTCCGTATAACAGCAGTCGCGTTTGCAGGGTCTATACTGCATGTCGCCGCGCATGAAAAGGAATGGCGCAACATCTCTCCGGCATTGTCATTTTCGGGGGCAGCACGCAACTTGGTAACAGCGTGCAGCATTGACCCGGAAGCTGTGTCGGGATATTGGCAGCAGGAATATGATACTAACCCTGTCCGCCCGCATGCGGAAGCGGGCGATATTTTGCCGGAGCAAGCATGTCCAAGTTTTCCACGGAAGAGTTCATCAAGGAAAAGACCGAGGTTGAGGAAGCCGGCGCCGTTCGCGTGTTCGGCAAGCCCAGAGGGCTGGATACATTTGATCCTGCAACGGGGCGCATCATCTTTATTGGTATGCCCGGCAGCGGCAGGCTGGAACTGGCCGAGCGGGTGGCAGAGCGCCTGAATATGCGCGTTGTTGCCCCGGAAGCCGTTGAATCGGTGGAAGCGCTGGAAGCAGCCTGTGCCGATACCGGCATTGTGGTTGTTCTGCCCTGCGAGGCGCTGCGCGACGAGGCTATCCGCGCTGCCGTGCGCGAGAAGGGGAAGGTGTTCTACCTGATGGCAGAAGTGCTGCGCATGGCCTACCGTCTTAACAGAACGTCCGTTCCCGAGCAGGAAGCCATTTCTGCCCTGTTTGTGGAGATGGAGCCCCTGTGCATGATGACCCTGCATTACATTCTTCAGGCCTGGAAAGAGCCGGAGGAAATTGTGGAGAACGTTCTGGAGATGCTGGCCATACCTGCCTAGCGCCAGCTTAGAACCGGCCTGGAACCGGTCTGGAACCGGTCTGGAACCGACCTGGAACCGGCCCGGAGTTTGACAGACCTATGAGAAAGAAAGCCCCGTTTGATGATAAACGGGGCTTTTTATTTACGTGAACTTGATGAAGCCGGAACTGGGGCGAGTAAACGGATTTTCATCGCTTGCACGAGGTGCAGGAACGTCAGGCTCCTGCCCGGCGGAGCCAAAAATAAAGACTTTGCCTGTAGTGTAAAGCCCTCCTTACGGAGGGCTTTACTTATGCGTAGCAGTGCAGATAATTCGCGAACAGGCGCTGGCTGACACGGCTGAAACTGTCGAAGTCTGCCGTCAGTTCCAGACCGGGGATGAAGGCTTTGACCACAGGGAACTGCAGGTCCTTGCGTTGCAGCTCCACATAGACAGGGCGCCGGTTGTTGGCGATGAGGGTACGTTCCATGAGTGCCAGATTGCGGATGGGATCTTCCATGCTGTAGTCGGGCAGGTCTTCATGGCGGCGCACCGGCAGGTCTTTCAGTGCCGGAGCGGACTGGGGGCTTTGCGGGTAGGGGTAGGGTGTTTCCGTCAGTGCGGAAATGACTGCGCGTTTGCCGTTAAGCCCTGCGCCTGTTCCGCGGATGACTTCTCCCTTCCTGCTCATGACAAAGGCCTTGTAGCAGGGAATGCCGAACTCGGTGGTGATGTCCTGAAACATCACATGCACACCGCGCGCTTCGTAATCCGCAAGCAGCAGCTTCACCTTGTCATCCTCGCTGGAAAGCCGGAAGCATTCTGCCTTGACGAAAGGCTTGGTGGCTTCTGCATCGCGTTCAATAATTTCGGTCAGCGCGGCAACCTTGGCTTCTTCGATGATGTTGCCGGAGGCGAGGCCCGTGGAACCTTGGGCCGAGAACAGGGCTATTTCATCGAGATTGCAGAACATGTAGACCATCTGCACGGGAACCATGACCGGTTCGGGACCGTTTGCCCCGGGCGTGTGTCCCTGCATCCAGTGCAGGGGCTCATCCTGATAGGGCACTTCCAGCGGCACGCTGTTCGGGTCCATGGCGATGATGCCCTTGGCTGTCAGTTCCGACAGGCGGGCGAGCATGACAGGATGCTCACGCGCTGTATCCAGCACGGTGGAAGGACCGACGGATGCGAACGATGAGCCGCGTTCCACCATTTCCATGGAATAGCCTGCGCGGGCATCGGCAAGGGAAAGGCCGCGCCCGTACGACGTGGCGATACCTTGCAGGGAAAGATTGTGCCTGCCGCATTCCACGGAAATGTCGAGGTTCCAGCGGCGCAGAAGGGCAATGGGAGAAAGCGAGGCAATGTGGCGCATTTCCACATCCGCCACGAATCCGTTTTCCACCAGCCGCTCCAGCGCGAGCATGGCGGTCTGTTCAGGCGCGGGGCGGTTCCACGGCGTGCCGTACGGTTCAGCGGCGAGCGATGCGCGAATATCGGCTACGGGCACGGCCAGCGGACGTTCTTCGCTGGCATAGAGCATGGGCAGGTCAAAGTCTTCCATGGTTTCGGGCAGGGGCAGCATTCTGTGCTCCTGCATGTTGGACTTGAACTTGGCGC
>JBKEAK010000064.1:0-18719 GCA_047972125.1 Halodesulfovibrio sp. | reverse complement strand
TGTTGTCAGTCCCTGAGTGCCTGTCATGGGGTGAACAGCCCGATTAAGTATCAAGACTACATTAGCCGCCCTGCCTGCAAGGCGGCTTTTTGCTGGAACTTTATGCGACTGACGAGTTGGAGCGTGGCTGCGGTATGGTTGAGGTATCCGCTTGCTTTCCTCTTTGCGAATTTTGCGGAGAACGTAGCTTGTGCCGGGGTGGCACGAAGAATAGTGGTGTAATGCTTGCTGTCATTGATTGATTCTTCGCTGTGCAGGGGTAAAACTGAATGCAGTAATAACTTCGTGAAGGTGACACGGGGCTGCTTTCTTTGTACCATGCCTATCATATCCTGATGCTTTGCACGTGCGCCGGTATGTTGTGCTGCACATTACGTTTGTCGTGGCAGTTGTGCGAGATCATCATCGAATAAAGCATTACGGAAATTGTGGAATATGAAAATTATCAGCCAGTTCATATTGTTGCTTGTTGCATGCTGTTTTGTTCTGCATGCACAGCCAGCCCGCTGCGAGTTTGTCGTATATGCCGGTGATCTGCCTCCTTTTCACTATGCGGGTGAAGACAGTAAGCAGATAGAGGGTGTGTCCATTGACATTCTCAAGGATATCATGCGGGAAAGCGACATTGTGTTTCATCCTGAACTGGTGCGCATGGTTCCGTGGGCGCGTGCAATCAAGGAAACGGAAATGCACCCTGGTTACATGCTGCTGGGTGTGGCAAAAACCGAGGACAGGCTGCCACTTTTCAAGTGGATAGGCCCTCTGTGCACTGTCAGGATGGGGCTGGTGGCAAAAAAGTCACGCCATATCCATATCAACAAGAAAGGAGATATATTCAGGTACTCCATAGGGGTCATCAACAACAGCGCTCCGGCAAGCCTGCTGCATGGCAGTGTGGGCATTCCCATGGAGCGGCTGACACTTCTCACTGACAACCTGCAGCAGTTCCGCATGCTTGAGGCGGAACGTGTAGACCTTATCACGCATGTGGATACCGTTGCTCCCTATTTCATGCGGCGGCTGGGATACAATCCCGATGACTATGAGATGGTTTTCGTCATGAAGGAGCTACCGCTGTATATTGTCGTGAACAAAACCACGGACGATGCCGTGGTGCACAAGCTGCAGCACGCGCTTGATGCCATGAAGAAGCGGCCTTCGGGCGGTGCCAGCCGGTATGATGCCATTCTGCATACGCACCTTGGCGGTCAGGCGCTGGAGGTGACAGGCCCCTGACCCGTGTACGTCCGCCCGCCTGCTTCCGTTATGTCCTGTGCGTTCTCTCTTTATGTGATTTCCTTCCGTTGGCCCCCCTTCGGGGAGCCACATCCGATACTTCTCAAATAATTTTTGTCCCATTCCTGACCATCCTTTGGATGCCTCTGCTTTTTAGCTATGGCTGGCATTTCGTTTCTCTTTCCGGCTTTCGGCGTGTTTTGTTCGCCGCATTTATTTCGGGACAATCAGAAGGTTGTACTATATCTGTTTGCATGTTCTCATGTTTGCGAGACGCAGTTGTATGCAGGCGAAAGGAGTGAGGCGATATGGCGACAGGTGTGGTACGGGCTGTAAGGCAGGGCATGTTTCTGCTGGTTGTCATATTGGCCGTATCATCATGGGGCAGTGTTGCAACGGCGGAAACTGACCATGCCACACTATGCCTGCTGGAAGGCGGAAGCGCGGGCCGTGTTGGCGGTGGAATCCAGTCTGCACCGCCTGTAGATGGAGAACAGGGCGGCTCTGAACAGGAAGGCAACGCCCCGGATGGTGCGTTGCAGGGGGGCGAGCAGCTGCAGCCTGAACAGAATGGGGCCGCATGCGGTGGCCGTGCGCTGTATGATGCCTGCTTTGTGCGGGTTGCAGGTCAGTGGATGCAGGGGCAATGCCTCTGGCAGCAGGGGGGACTTCTCTGCGTTCTTCCCGGCAGCGGAGGAGAATCGTCAGGAGGACGAGTGCAATAAGCCATTCGCCAGAATCTGAAGAATAGGGGGCGCTGAAACCCCGTATCATGAGATCTCAAAACGGGTTTTTACCGCGTATATGAGGCCCGACGGAACTCCAAAAATATCAGAAATGACTTTGTCGGCAGTCAGAAGGGGACCGGATTACTCCGGTCCCCTTTTTTTGCGTGACAAGATTGTCGGCCTGCTAGTGCAGCATGCTCGGCAGGAACGTGGTGAGAATGGGGAGCGAGGTCAGCACCAGCAGCACACCCAGCAGGGCATAGAGGTAGGGCAATGAGGCCTTCATTACCCGTTCGAGCGGCACCTTGCATATGGCGCTGGCAACAAAGAGGTCCAGCCCCACAGGGGGAGTGATGCAGCCGATGGCGAGGTTCACCACCATGAGCACGCCGAAGAACAGCGGGTCTATGCCCAGTTGCAGGGCAACCGGCAGGAAGATGGGAGTGAGAATGACCACTGCGGCAGAGGCGTTGATCATGGTGCCGATAATCAGCAGCAGAACGTTCATCATGATGAGGAACAGGAACGGCGAGGACGTGAGCGATACGACATATGCGCCGATGTGGTGAGGAATCTCAAGGTTCGTGAGCATCCAGCCGAACACCTTGGCCGCGCCCACGATGAACATGATGAGCGTGGTGCCGATAACGGCGTCGAAGATGATCTTGGGGAAGTCCTTCAGCTTGAGTTCCTTGTAGATGAACATGCCCACGAAAATGCCGTACATGGCTGCCACGGCTGCGGCTTCGGTGGGGGTGAACACGCCGCCGTAAATGCCGCCGATGATGATGACCGGGGTCATGAGCGCCCAGAAGGAGTCGCGGAATGCCTTGAAAAGGTTGGCGAAGGAGAATGCGCCCTCAGCGGGAATGCCTTCCTTCTTGGCCAGCCACCAGCTCACCACACACATGCTTATGCCCATGAGCAGACCGGGAACCACACCACCCACGAACAGGTCGCCGATGGAGGTGCCGGCAATGACGCCGTAAACAACCAGCGTGATAGACGGCGGAATGACGATTCCCACCGTGCCGCCCGCGGCCACAATGCCGGTGGCCAGTTCGCGGCGGTAGCCCTTCTGCTCCATTTCATTGACCATGGTGGAGCCGATAGCTGCCGTGGTGGCTGCGGAAGAACCGGAAATGGCGGCGAAGAACATGCCGGAAACGGCAACCGCCTGTGCAAGGCCGCCGGTGAACGAACCCACCATGGCCTGCGCAAAATTGACAAGACGCTTGGTCACACCGCCTGCGGACATGAACGAACCGGCCAGCATGAAGAAGGGAACGGCCATGAAGGAAAAGGAATCAACACCGGAATAGATATTCTGGGTGATCATGACCTGCGGCATGTCCAGAAACAGGAACAGAATTAACGATACGGACAGGCCCAGCGAAAATGCCACGGGCACGCCCAGAAAAGTCATGAGAAGAAAAGAGCCGAGCAATACGCCTTCCATGGTTTCCCCCTACTCGTCGTTCTTGCTTGCGGGTTCGGAAACAGACAGGGCATCCGCATTGGCGGCCGCATCCTGCGGATCTTCAGTGCTGCGCATTTTTCTGAAGATTTCCATGGTATCCCGTATCAGGTAGAGCAGCATCAGGCAGGCGCTCAGAGGAATGACCGCATACACCCAGCTCATGGATATGCCGAGGCCGGGTGCTGTCTGAAAGGTCATGACGGAGGTCATCTTGGACCCCTGCACCAGAAGCAGCAGAATGAATGCATAGCTGCATGCGTTGATGAAGAGATTCATGGCATGACCAAGGGGGGTGCCTTCAAACTTCCGGGGCAGCAGCTGCACGGCAAGGTGGCCGCCTTCACCCATGATGAGCGCGGAACCGAGAAACACGACCCATACGAAGAGGAAACGGGCCAGTTCTTCGGACCATTCGAAGGTGTGGTTGAAAATGTATCGGGTGATTACCTGCAGAAAGATGAGTACCAGCATGACCGCCATGGAAGAGACGGAAATCCAGAACAATACCTTGTTCAGACTCTTGAGCAATTTTTCCATACTACGCCTCGCGAAGGAAAAACGGCCCGCCCGTGAAAGGGCGGGCCGCGTCATCGGTTAGTTCTTGAGGGCTTCGATCTTGTCGATGTTGTCCTGACCGACTACATCGGCGAATTCCTTGTATACGGGACGGGTGGCTTCAACGAACTTTTCGCGGTCCACGTCAATGACTTCGATCTGGCCGGTGGCCTTGATCTTGTCCCAGTATTCTGCGTCTTCGCGGGTGGAAAGATCACGCTGCCATACAATGGATTCCGCTGCGGCGGCCTTCAGAATGTCCTGCTGGGCAGGGGTAAGGCGGCCCCATGCAGCCATGGAGATAACCATCGGTTCGGGAGCGTAGGCGTGTGCGGTAAGGGAGGCGTACTTCTGCACTTCAAAGAAGCGCTTGGTGAAAATGTGGGCGCTGGGGTTTTCCTGGCCGTCAACAGTGCCCTGCTGCAGTGCGGAATAGAGTTCGCCAAAGGCCATGGGGGTGGGGGAAGCACCGAGAGACTTCACCATTTCCACGTAGATCTTGTTGGTCATGACGCGGATCTTGAGGCCCTTCATGTCTTCGGGGGTCTTGATGGGGCGAACGTTGTTGGTCATGTGGCGGATGCCGTTTTCCATGTAGCCGAGCAGCTTGATGCCCTTGGACTCAAGCGCCTTGCCAAGTTCCATGCCCACGGTGTCGAGAGACTTGTACGCGTGGTCGCGGTCCTTGAACAGGAAGGGAAGGTCGAAGATGGAAATCTGGGGCTGGAACTGGCCAAGCACGGCGGTGCCAACCAGAGCCATGTCTACGGTGCCGTAGATCAGACCTTCGATCAGGTCTTTCTGGTTACCCAGCTGGGAGCTGGGGAATACACGAACTTCCATTTCTCCGCCGGACTTTTCGGAAACAAGCTTGGCGAAGTAGTCGGCACCCTGACCGTAGGGGTGAACGGGCTCGGCGATATGGCCGAGTTTGAGAACAACCTTTCCTGCAAAGGCGGGAACGGCAAGACCTACAACCAGCAAAGCAATGGCAACAGCTTTGGCAAAACGAAACATAACTCCTCCGAATTACGCAATTGGTTATGGACCCCACGGCGCACCATGCCTGTGATCCGTTTACGTTTGGAAGAAGTTACTACAGCAAGAAGTAGCGGTACTTTTTAGGGAATAAAAAGGAAATTGTGCATTATGCGTATTTTGTTCATTTTGTTCACGGGCGTGTGCAGACTCACCGCCTGCCCGTGATGAACCGGGGAAAATTGGGGGAGGAAGAAGCAAACGTATTGTAATTACAGTCTATTGCTGGGTTGTGTCCGCTTCGCTGCATGAACAGGCAGCGTGTTGCCATTTGGCGCTGATGTTTATTTGCCGGAAACAAGCCGGTATGGCACCGGCAACGTGACTAGAAATTCCGTGAGCAAAAGTGCGGTCAGGCAGCAGGGTGGGGGGCAGTGGACCGGAAATAGCGCCGCTCCGGCCTGCCGATGGAGCCGTATACCTGGTCGGCGTAAATGGCCCCTGCCGAGGTCAGGTATTCCAGATACCGTCGGGCGGTGGAACGGCTGACACCGACATTGGCGCCCACTTCTTCGGCACTCAGGCCGGAATCTGCCGGGGCATGCTCCATGGCGGATTTTATCTTGCCCAGCGTGAGCAGGTCAATGCCCTTGGGCAGGGCACCGGACTGGGGAGCGTGCGCGTTGCCGCAGGAATTGTGCAGCAGGCTGTCCACATCGCGCTGTTCAATGCATTCGTCGCAGCAGATACGCTTGCGGTAGCTGCTGAACTTGCTCAGGCATTCGTGAAAACGGTCGGCAGAGACGGGCTTGATCAGATAGTCGAAAACCCCGCCCCGCACGGCTTCCTTGAGCGGCCCCACTTCCCGGGCTGCGGTGATGAGAATGACATCCAGCTCCCTTCCTTCCGCGCGTATCTCGCGCAGCAGGTCCGTTCCGGAACCTTCGGGAAAATACAGGTCGAGCAGCACCAGATGCGGCTCAAGGGTTTCGATCATGAGGCGGGCATCGTCAAGGTTGTAGGCCACTCCCACCACTTCGCATCCTTCCACGCGCATGGTGAAGCGCCGGTGCAGGTCTGCAATGCGCACATCGTCTTCCACGATCAGAACCCGAATGTCATTCATGCTAGGCTTCGCTCCTTTCTCCGGCCACGGGGACTGGTCTGCCCGGTTTTTTGGGTACGGTTACCGTGAACAGGGCCCCTCCGAGGTTACTATCGGAAATCAGCACGTCGCCACCCAGTTCGTCAAGTGCCCTGCGGACAAGATATAATCCCACGCCGCGGCGGTCCTTGCCCTTTGATGACACACCTTTTTCAAAAACCTCGTGCGTCTTGTCCATGGGAATGCCGTGGCCGGAGTCCTCTATCTCGAAGACGATGTCGTTGCCAAGGTCGGTAAAGGAAAGCTCCACGCGCCGCCGGTTCAGGTCGCGGTAGAGCACGGCTTCAAAGGCATTGTCGAGCAGGTTGCCCAGAATGGTGACAATTTTCACCTGATCAATGTGCGCGGGCACATCTTCAAGCGTGCTTTGCCTGTCTATGGCGAAATCGACCTTCAGTTCCTGCGCGCGGTTGAACTTGCCGAGCAGAATGGCGGCAATGACAGGGTGGGGCACCGCTTCGTTCAGGAAGCGGATGACATCGTCATATCCATGCGATTCACGGGTTACCAGTTCAAGCGCTTCGCTGTATGCCTCTATCTGGATAAGGCCCGCAATGGTGTGCAGCTTGTTGGAATATTCGTGGGTCTGCACGCGCAGCAGTTCGGAATATTCCTGAACGCGCGAGAGTTCCGTGGCAAGGCGGTCCAGTTCGTCCTTGGGGCGGAAGCTGGCCACGGCCCCGTGCAGGGTGCCCTGCCGGAATACGGGCACGATGTTGAAGATCATGTCCCGGTCGTTGATGTGGCGTTCCTGATCGTATTCCGCCTCGCCCGTGGCAAGTGCGCGGCGCAGGCCCGCACCGGGCAGCACGTTATCGATATTCCTGTCCTTGCGGACACTGGCTGGGTCCAGCCCCGCATAGCGCACGGCCGCCTTGTTCGCCAGCCGCACACGGCCTTCGGGGTCCACGGCCACAACGCCTTCGCGAATGGCTTCCAGAATGGCCCCGCGTTCAAGGTACAGGCTGGTTATTTCCGAAGGTTCAAGCCCCAGGGTGATATTTTTCAGGTGCTGGGCAATGAACAGGGCACTCAGAATGCCCACGGCTGTCATGGCCGCAATGAGGGTGAAAGGCTTGTTCAGGTGGGGGGGAATGGCGTCGTGCACCTTTGTGGAAAGGTAGCCCACGGACACAAAGCCTATGATGTCGTCATTGTAGTCGTAAATGGGAGTCATGCCGCGCAGCGAGGGGCCGAGGGAACCCACGGCTTCAGAGACGTAGGACTTGCCTTCCTTGAGCGCGGGGCCGGTATCACCACCCACGAAGGGAAGGCCGATACGCTCTTTGACCGGATGGGAATAGCGAATGCCGTTGCGGTCGCCCACCACCACGTAGGATGCGCCTATGCTCACGCGGATGGATTCGGCAATTTCCTGAATGGTGCCGTGGGGATCGCGGGCCATGAGCGCTCTGCGTACGGTCGGCATCTGCGCAATGGTCTTGGCCGCATGCAGGGCACTTTCACCTATCTCGTTTTTGAGCATGTCCGTTACCGGACCGGTGATGACCAGCCAGCTTGCCGCAAGTTGCAGCAACAGCAGCACCAGAACCATGTGGATAAGGTGCGAGCGTATGGACCGAGGTTTGATCCTCTTGATCAGGTGCTGCAGCGGCACAGTTGCTTCCCCCCCTGCCGGATGATGGTTCAATGCGAATGTACGCAGAACTATAGGCAGGATGAAAGCGCCTTGGCAAGTTGCCGCAGGCTGGCAGTGGGACTAACTGGGAGAGATGTGCCGGATGTGGATGTCGTAGGTGCCGTTGCGTCCGGAGAGTACCGCTTCTGCGGGAGCACCCATCCGGGCGTGAAAGGCTACGGGTTCATCATTCCGGGTCTGGGGCTCAATGGTGAGTTCCAGAGAACGTTCAGTATCGTTGCTCTTTTCGTAACGTTTGACCTGCCCCATGAGATTGCGGACCTCGTTGCCCGCAAAGGTGCCGCATTCCATGCGGATGTTGCGGATGCGGATGGGGGAGTCGCCGTAGTTGGCAATCCACAGGGTGGTGGCGCAAAGCCCGTCGGGCGGGAAGGGAGTGCCGTTTTCAAGTCCGGCTTCGGGTTGCTGCGATTCGCGTGCATGCAGAAAACGCTGCCATACTATAAAGGCTATGGTGAGCAGAAGGAGCAGGGCTATGGCGAAATAACCGGCGGTCTGGGAATTGAAATGGATGTCGGACATGATAATGGGGCTTGTGTGAAATAAATGATAACAGGAACGGTTTGCAGGCCTACTTCATGGCCGAAACCGTGTCAAGCCCTGTCAGACGGGGTTTTCTGAGGAATATAGGGGGTGGGGGTAGGGCTAGCCTGTTCGGTTTGGCTACCGTCGCAGGGCTGCCCGGCGCATGTATTTGCGCAGGCAGGCATCCAGATCCTGCAGGTCGATGGGCTTGGAGATATAGTCATCCATGCCGGCCCGCAGGAACATTTCCCTGTCGCCCTTCATGGCATGCGCAGTAACGGCGATAACGGGAATGGCCCGCCTGTCCTGCAGGGGCAGCGAGCGGATGCGCTTTGTTGCCTCCAGCCCGTTCATTTCCGGCATCTGTATGTCCATGAGCACAAGGTCGAACTCCCGGTCGAGAATCATGTCGAGCGCTTCCTGTCCGTTGGATGCGTCTTCTGATTCATGGCCGAGTTTTTCGAGCAGAAAGCGCAGGGTCTTGCGGTTAACGGGATCATCTTCCACGATGAGTATTCTGCCCGCCGGTATCTGTGGCGTGCTATCCTGCTCTGCGGGAACACTCTGCAGTACCGGCTGCTCAGCCGGGGCAAACCCGAGGGTGAGGTGGGCTTCGGTACCGCTGCCCATCTCCGAGTTGAGGCACAGGCTGCCATTGAGCATCAGCACAATGCGCTTCACAATGGCAAGACCAAGCCCCACACCGCCGAAGCGTCTGGTAAAAACAGTCTCGTTCTGGGTGAAGGGCTCTAGCACCGTGCCCAGTTTTTCGTCAGGAATGCCTATACCCGTATCCGCAACAACCACATGAATGGCTACCTTGTCCGGCTCGTTACGGAAGGGCAGGGGATATACCTGCACGGTGATAGTGCCCGCTTCGGTATATTTCACGGCATTACCGATGAGGTTGTAGAGCACCTGCCGCAGGCGTCCGCCGTCGCCCATAAGCAGTTGGGGAACCTTCTTGTCGAGATCCACGATAACATTCAGTTTTTTGCGCTCGATATCATCTGCAAACAGGGCGCACACCGGGGCGAGCACGTCCGTGAAGCTGAAGGGAGCTTCAAAGAGTTCCATCCGGCCGGATTCTATGCGGCTGATATCCAGAATATCCGTGAGAATGCGCAACAGGTTGTGGCTGCTTTCCAGCGCCATGCGGACAAACTCGGACTGACGTTCCGTAAGGGTCTGGGCCTGCATGAGCTGCAGCATGCCTATGATGCCGTTGAGGGGCGTGCGTATCTCGTGGCTCATTATGGCCAGAAATTCGGTTTTCACCCTGTTGGCCTTTTCCGCCTCTTCCTTGGCTGCCAGCAACAGCGCCTGTGCCTGAATACGTTCTGTCTGGTCATCCACAATGGCTACATACAGGCTTTCGTGAATGCGGAAACCAAGCAGCCGTATGTGCAGGGGGGAGGTGCTGGAGGCAACCATGCACTGTTCCAATACCTGCAGGCTGCCTTCGGTCTTCAGTCTCGCAAGGTTCATGGCAATGTTGCGGCATTGCAGCACTTCTTCCACCCGTTGGGACTGAATGGACGTGTCTTCCGAGGCCAGCAGAGAAAGGCCCGTCTTGTTGCATTCAAGAATCCTGTTGCTGTCGTCCAGCAGCAGCATGCCCAGAGGCGCATTGGTGAACAGGGTGCGGAACCTTGCTTCGCTCTTGCGTATGGCAGCCTCGCTGCGGTTTCTCAGCAGTTCGTAACGACGCAGGAAATAAAGCAGGGTAATGCTGAGCAGCAGGCCCGTGGCGAATATGCTCATGCTGCGGAAAAATTCGCTCTGTTTCACATGCGCAAGATCCTTGTAATAGCCTGACATGGGAACGGTAATGCTTATGCCCCCGCGTATGTCGCCCACCTTGTAGCCCTGATGGGCGTGGCACTTGAGGCAGAAGTCTTCGGTTATCATGGGGCGCATGTAGTGCAGGGCAACCTTGTCGCCCGCTTCGGAAAGTGTGTGGTATTCGCGGGGAGCGGTCAGGAAGGCCGTGAGCACTTCATGTTCCCACGGCGTGGGAACATTGGCCGGGTTAATGGGTTCAAGACTGGTTATGTGTCCCTGCAATCCGTCAGATTCGCTCATGATTTCGTGCACCATGCGCGTCATGTAGGCGGGGTTGACCAGCGTGAAGACCTTGCCCTCGCGTGTGACGATTTCCCTGTTGGGCACCTTGAGATACGGGTTCGGCTTCACGTAGCCGGAAACCTCGGCATACACGCCGCCGGTCTTGGCGTTCCAGCGTCTGTAGGTGAGGTCTGTGTCGTAGGCGCGGCGGGCGTCTGTGAGGGCTGCGTTGTACTGACTGCGCAGGTAATCGTCCACGGCTCTGTCATACGTATAGTATGAGAGCATAGTCCAGAGTAGCAGGGCGAGCAGGCTGGCGAAAATGGCGCGCTTCATGGGTAACCCTTGAAAGGTGAATACCCGTGCAGCCTATGCTGCCCGAGTTTTGTGGAAGAATATCATATTTTCAATACTGCGCCATTATATGCCCTGCTGATTGGTCTATCATTGTCTTGCGTGCTGCCATGGGCAATGTATAGATATGTGGAATGATAACCGTGAAGAGGTAACTATGCTGCGTAAGTCTATCTCACTGGTATTGTTTGTTCTCTTTGTCGTTTTGTCATGTGCTGCCACTGCCTTTGCCGAAGACCGTAAAAAGGTGCTGGTCATAGAAAGCTACCATGCTGATTACGCATGGGATGTGAGCCTGTTGCAGGGCATACGCAGGGGGCTGGGCAAGGATGTGGAGATATTCACCTTTCAGATGAATACCAAGCGCCTGCCTCGGGAGCAGTTTCAGGCACGGGCCGAGGCCGCCTTTGCCTACTACCGGGAGGTGAAGCCCGATCTTGTTATGCTCTCTGACGATAATGCAGCCCAGTTGCTGGGCAGGCGGCTTGTTGCAGAGGGTATTCCCATTGTCTATCTCGGCATCAACGGCAACCCGCGCAATTACGGCCTTTCCAATTCATCCAATGTACTTGGCGTGCTCGAAAGGCCGCTGGTGCAACGCTCCATCATGCTTCTTTCCGAACTCTCCAGTGAAATAAAACAGGTGCTGATACTGTTTGACGACAGCACCACCTCGTATGAAATCGCCAGAACCATGCTCAACGGCGAGACCGAATTCACGTTGTACGGGATTGAGTGCGAGCTTGTGGGCGTGACCTTTTTTGAGAACTGGAAGCAGGTGGTGCTGGAAAGCGGCAAAAACGGATTCGATGCCATTTTGCTGGGCACCTACCACACCCTGCTTGGGCAGAACGGCACCGTGGTGAATGAAGATATTGTCATGCAGTGGATAAACGAGCATACGCCTGTTCCCCTGTTTGCCCTTTGGGATTTCAGCATAGGCAAGGGCAAGGCCGCAGCCGGGTTCATGCTCCGGGGAGAAGATCAGGGCTATGCCGCAGCCATGCTGGCGAGGAGCTTTTTCAACGGAACGCAGGCAACGGCCAAGTTGCTCACCATCGAACCTTCACTGGTGTTCAGCCACTACGAACTTGAGCGCTGGAAGCTGAATCCGGACCTCAAACGGCAGCGGAAAATTGTATGGGTGGACTGAGCCGACTTGCATGAACAACAGAAGGCCCCTGCGGAGATGATCCGCGGGGGCCTTTTCATGCCTGTTTTCTGTTGTGCTGCCGCCGGACTATGCCTGCGTCTGGATGATATGCACATCCCGCTGCGGGAAGGGGATGGAAATGCCGTTGGCTTCAAGTGCCAGCTTGATGGATTCGGTCAGGCGGAAGCGTACATCCCAGTAATCGCCGGTTGCCACCCACGGGCGGACAACAAAATTGACGCTGGAATCTGCCAGTTCGGAAACGGCCACGGTGTAGGCGGGGTCTTTGAGCACCTTGGCTTCCGACTCCAGTGCGGCGATGATGACGTCGCGCGCCTTGGCAATGTCGTCGCCGTAGCCGATGCCGAATACCATGTCGATGCGGCGGGTGGCGTTGCCGGTGACGTTGGTGATGACCTGGCCCATGATCAGGCTGTTGGGAATAATGATGCGCTGGTTGTCAGGCGACTTGAGTTCCGTGTGGAAGAGATTGATGGCGACAACAGAGCCGGAAACACCGGCAATGGAGACAAAGTCGCCGAAGGTGAAGGGGCGGAACAGCACCAGCATGACACCGGATGAGAAGTTCGAGAGGTTGTCCTTCATGGCCAGACCGACAGCCAGGCCGACGGAACCGAGAATGGCGAGGAAGGAGGTTGTATCAATGCCTACCTGCGCTGCAACCGCGATGAACACCGCCGCCATGATAGCGTAATAGACAACACCCTTGATGAAGTTGATGAGCAGCATGTCCATGGCCTTGTGCTGCATGCCCTTTTGCAGCAGGTGCGAAATGCGTTTCGCAAGCCAGTGGCCCACAATGAATATGACGAGGGCTACAATGATGTTGGTACCGTTCTTGGCGGCCCAGATGATGACCAGATCTTTGTACTGGGTGAAAAGTTCTTCCATGTTCTTCTCCGAATGGTTTTTGCCGGATTATACCGTTTATAATTTGTTTCGCAATGAAAAAGCCGCGCGCTGTATCAGCGTGCGGCTTTTCTTATTGCACGGGACAGAAAAAGGAGCCTAACTCTTCAGCTTTTTGCCTATGGAGAAGGCCTTGCCGAGAAAATCGCCCACCGCATAGTATTCGCGGCTTACGGGAGTGAATATTACCGGGTCTACCTTGAGAATATCCGGCAGGCCGTCTTCGCGCAGCACGCCCTTTTCGGCCTTCACGTCCTTGATTTCGCCGATGAACTGGGTGTGCAGGCCCACTTCCACGGTCTGGACAAGGGCGCATTCGAGCACGACGGGAAACTCGCCCACATAGGGGGCATCCACATGTTCTGCCTTGATGGGGGTAAGGCCCAGCGAGGCGAACTTGTCTTCATCCCTGCCGGAGAAAATGCCGGCGTAGTCTGCCTGCGCCAGAAAGCCGCGGGGGGTGATGTTTATGGTAAATGCGCCGCGTTCCAGAATGCTTGCATGCGAATAGGTTGCAGCCCGCAGAGAAACTGCCACGCTCGGCGGCTTGGAACAGCATATTCCGCCCCATGCGGCGGCCATGACGTTGGGACGGTTTTCCTTGTCGTAGGTGCCCACCAGAAAGAGCGGAGTGGGATAGGCAATGGTTTTTGCGCCCAGGGATACTTTCATTATCGGCTCCTTTCGGTGACGTTTCTCATGGGCCCGCGTGCTTTGCGTGCATCGGAACGTCTGGCTAGTAAGTGGCTGGTGTGTATGAATGCGTGTCCGGCCGGTTTGCGCGGCAAGCGAGGCGTTGCATCATGACCTTGCAGCGCATGCTGTCGGTTGTCGGACAGGACCGTTCTTATCACAAGCTCAAGAGGGAACAAAGAGGAAATGGTGGACAAATGGCCGGTAACCGGAACGCGCTGACGACGAAAATGAAGAATTTCTTTTCGGCTCAGTCTATTCCGGGTTCCGATATTGCCAAATTTGTTCTTTCCGGCTTGCGTGCCTTTACGGATTCTGCTAGCGCTTTTACCATGTACAGGATTTTCGGGCGGTTTGTGGTGTGAGCGGCTAACCGTCCGTCACGATTTGGAAATCACCATATTTCACGAAAGGAAGAAGGAAATGTTCAGAAAAAGCTCTCTGCTTGTCGCTGCCATCAGCTTTGTTCTGCTCTTCGGTTCCGTGGCATTTGCTAAGAAGGCCTACGTGAACGGCATCGACGCCAACTACCCGCCCTTTGCCTACATCGATGCCAACGGCAAGCCTGCGGGTTTTGATGTGGACTCCCTGAACTGGATTGCCGAAAAGATGGGCTTCACCGTTGAGCATAAGGCCATGGAATGGTCTACCATCGTGCAGAGCGTGGTTTCCAAGAAGATCGACATGGTCTACTCCGGCATGTCCATCACTGAAGAGCGCGCCAAGCAGGTCAATTTCTCCGACCCCTACTGGAAGGTCGCACAGGTTGTGATCTCCAAGAAGGGCGCCGGCCTCACCGTGGAGAAGGTCTTCAAGGGCGGCATGAAGCTGGGCGTGCAGTCCGGTACTTCCGAAGCCGATGCCCTGCAGAACCAGGTGGGCAAGGATGGCAACAACTACGAGCTGAAGTACTATGACTCCGCTCCTCTTGCCATCATGGACATCCTGAACGGCCGCGTACCCGCAGCCGCCATGGACATTGCTCCTGCTGAAGATGCCATCAAGCACGGCAAGGACCTTGAAATCGTTGGCGAGTTCGGCGAACCCGAATTCTTCGGCGTGGCAGTACGCAAGGAAGACAAGGAACTGCTCGACACCATCAACAAGGGGCTCAAGATGCTTATGGCCGATCCCTACTGGGAAGAGCTGAAGGCAAAGCACCTCAAGGACGGCGCTCACTAGTCCCTGTTCCTGAAAGGCTGTAAGGCCGGAGAGCGAGGGAACATTTCCTGTCGCTTTCCGGCCATTTTTTCTGTATAGCGTGCGTGCACGCGCCAACTATCAGTACGAAGCACGAAAGCCGTTTTTCCCGCGTGCGCTGCGGTTTTCAGGTTATTATCATGCAACAGCAGCTTTCCGTCATCATCGAAGCCCTGCCCTATATTCTTGAAGGTGCCGGAGTCTCTCTGGCCATCGTCTGTTTTGCCATGGGCCTTGGCCTTCTCATGGGCATTCCCATGGCCGTGGGGCTTGTGTACGGGCACCCTGTGGTGCGCCGTCTTATCGCACTGTACGTCTGGTTTTTCCGCGGCGTTCCCATTCTGGTGCTCATGTTCCTGTTCTATTTCGGCATCTTTGATGCGCTCGGGCTTGACCTGAACGCCATCTCCGCCGTGTCCATAGTGCTGGGGCTGACCAGTGCGGCCTATCAGTCGCAGATTTTCCGCGGTGCCATCCAGTCGCTGCCGCAGGGCCAGCTCCGGGCTGCCCGTGCGCTCGGCATGAGTGACATGCAGGGCATTGTTTCCATCGTCCTGCCGCAGGCGCTGCGTCTTTCCATTCCCGGCTGGTCCAACGAATATTCCATCATTCTCAAGGACTCCGCACTGGCTTACGTGGTGGGCGCCATGGATATTTTCACCCGCACCCATTTCGTTGCTTCGCGCACCTACGAGCATCTTGCCCTGTTCATCAACGCGGGCGTTCTCTATTTCATCATCACTCTCGTGGGCGTGAAACTGCTGCTCGCGCTTGAAAAGAAGGTCCGGATTCCGGGCTATACCATGTAAGGATCGTTTCCATGACCCATTCCGCTCAGTCTTCCGTCGAATCACCCGAGACCCCCGTTCTGCGGGTCGAGCACATACATGTCAGCCTTGGCGGCAAGTCCATCCTGAAGGATGTGTCCCTTTCCGTGAACAAGGGCGAACTCAAGGTGCTTATCGGACCTTCGGGGGCAGGCAAGTCCACGTTTCTTCAGAGCATCAACTGTCTCATCCATCCCGATTCCGGCCACATATGGCTTGAAGAGCGGCAGGTGGACCTTGCGCACAAGAAGAAGCTGTACGAATACCGCCAGCATGTGGGCATGATTTTTCAGGATTTCAACCTGTTCGACCACCTGCGTGCAGCGGATAACGTTTCCATCGCCCTGCGCAAGGTCAAGGGGCTGAGCCGCAAGGAAGCGAACGACCGCGCCGTGCGCGAGCTTGAACGTGTGGGCCTTGGCAACAAGATGAATCTGTATCCCGCAGAGCTTTCCGGCGGCCAGAAGCAGCGCGTGGCCATTGCCCGCGCCCTTGCCATGGACCCCAAGGTGCTGCTGCTGGACGAGCCCACCTCTGCGCTGGACCCCGAACTGGTGGGCGAAGTGCTGGCCGTTATCCGCGATCTGGCACAGTCCGGCCTGACCATGGTCATGGCTACGCACCAGATGGATTTTGCCCGTGCTCTGGCGGATGAAATCGTCTTCATGCAGCAGGGGCAGATCATTGAACAGGGCGCACCTTCTGCGCTGCTTGCTCCCGGTTCCGGCACCCGCACCGCCGACTTCTGCAGCAGGCTCTCCGACCTGTACGAGGAGAAGTGATCGTGGACGCCCAGTTTTTGGACATGCTCATCCCCGCTCTGAACAAGGGCCTGTGGATGAGCGTGCTGCTCATCGTTCCTTCCGCCATATTCGGTTCGCTGCTCGGCGTGCTGGTGGGCACCTTGCGTGTGTTCGGCAGCAAGCCCGTGCGCCGCTTCTTTGATGGTTACACGGTGCTGTTCCGCGGTGTGCCGCTCATGGTGCAGCTCTTTGTCTTCTATTTCGGGCTGCCCACCTTCGGCATCTACTTCGAGGCGTATGGTGCCTCCGTTACCTGCTTCATTCTGTGTAGCGCGGCCTACCATTCCGAATACGTGCGCGGGGCGCTGCTTTCCATCCGCGATGGTCAGCTCAAGGCCGGTGCCGCCCTCGGCATGAGCCGCGTGCAGACCATTCTGTGGATTGTGGTGCCGCAGGCTTTCCGCCGCGCCCTGCCCGGATGTGGCAACGAGATCATCTATCTTATCAAATATTCCTCTCTGGCCTATCTGATATCCTGCATGGAGGTGACCGGCGAGGCCCGCGCCATTGCGGCCAAGACCTTCCGTTTCACCGAAGTCTTCATGGTGCTGGCGCTGTACTATCTGTTCCTCGTTTCCATAGCCTCGTGGCTGCTCAAGAAGTTCGAGGACAGGCTGTACATTCCCGGCTTCGGTCGTCAGAAATAATAGTAATGCGCCCTTCGGACGACGGGGGCGACCGCTCCGGCGGCCTTCCCGTCCATGGGGAGGCCGGTGTCTGCGCGCACGGTGCTGCAGCGCGCTTATTCACAGGAGTGATACATGTCTGCTTCTTCCCGTTTTTCCACAGCCGCGCTTGAAGCGCTGGAAACCGTGCTCGGCCCTGAAAAGGTGCTGCGCAATCCCGGCGAACCTTACGACCGCGACTCGTCAAGTTATCAGGCAGTTCCCGACTGCGTGGTGTTTCCCGAATCCACCGAAGATGTGCAGTGCGTGATGATGCTCGCCAATGAGCATCGTTTCCCCGTGTATCCGCGCGGTGGCGGAACGGGCACCTCCGGCGGCTGCATTGCCCTTGGCGGCGGCGTGGTGCTCTCGCTTGAGCGTATGGATCGCATCATTTCCATTGATACGGAAAACCTTGTGGCAGTGGTGGAGCCCGGTGTCATCACCCAGACCGTGCGCGATGCGGCTGCGGCCAAGGGGCTTTTCTATCCTCCTGACCCGGCTGGCATGGATGCCTCTACCATCGGCGGCAACGTGGCCACCAACGCGGGCGGTCCTGCCTGCGTGAAGTACGGGGTAACCCGTGACTATGTGCTCGGGCTTGAAGTCGTTACCCCCACCGGCGCGCATATCAAGGCCGGTGTGCAGACCCGCAAGGGCGTTGTGGGCTATGACATGGCGCATCTGCTGTGCGGCTCCGAAGGCACGCTCGGCATCATCACCCAGCTTACCCTCAAACTTATTCCGCTGCCTGCGGCCCATGTGGGGCTTGCGGCGGTGTTTCCCTCCATGGCGGACGCCATGCGTGCCGTTACCGCCATTCTGACTTCCGGCCATCTGCCTTCTGCCATGGAATTTCTTGATCACAAGTGCCTGCAGCTGGTCGGCAATGAGCTGCCCTTTACCGTGGAAGGCGAAACTGCCGCACTGCTTATTGTGGAACTGGACGGCGTGGCCGATCAGATTTCCCGTGAGATCGAAGCCGTGAAGGCCATATGCACCCGCGAAGGCGCAAACCGCCTTATGCCCGGTGGCACCGAAGAAGAGCGCGAGCGTATCTGGAGCGTACGCCGCAAGACTTCTACCCGCATCCGCGAGCATGCGCCTATCACCATTTCTGAAGACATTGCCGTGCCCATTGGCCGCATTGCTCCGTTCATCGAGCTGGTGCCGGACTTTGAACGTGAGTTCGGGCTGGATATCTTCTGCTTCGGCCATGCGGGTGACGGCAATATCCATCTGATTGTCACTGCGCCTGAGCGGAGCGAAAAGCACCGTGTGGATGAAGGCATTCGTGCCATTGTGCAGGTGGTGTTGGAAATGGGCGGTACCCTTTCCGGTGAGCACGGGGTGGGCGAGGCCAAGAAGCATCTGCTGCCCATGGAGCTTTCCCCCGAGTCCATCCGCCTGCAGTGCGGTATCCGCCGCGTATTTGACCCGAACGGCGTGCTGAATCCGGGCAAGGTGTTCTGCTAGCGGGGAGCTGCGTTTCACCCCCGTCTGTCTGGCTTTCCCCCAGAGTTAGCCAAGAGGCAGCGTGAGACAAATGAAAAAGGCCGTGGAGCAATGTTCCACGGCCTTTTGCGTCCCCCAGCGTAATGCCCACACTTCGTTTCCAGAAAAAGCACACCTCCGTTAATCCGCAGAGGGTGTTCAATAACAGATTGTTATCGATTATACGAGGTGCAGGAACGTTAGGT
>JBKEAK010000063.1:0-5552 GCA_047972125.1 Halodesulfovibrio sp. | reverse complement strand
TGTCTCTGAGGGAGTGGTGAGTGAGGCGTACGCCTGAGAGATCCACCGTGTCCCGTTCTCTGCCGAAATCCAGCAGGGGGAGAAGGCGTCGGAAGAAGATGGAGCGTTTTTCTATGTCCGTATTGCCGTAGTCGAAAATCTGCGACAGGAAGGAATAGGCACGCAGGAAGGCACCAAGATTGCGCTTGAAGAGTTCCAGCGCGTTCATCTCATTGCGGATATCCTTTTCGGCCTGCTTGTCTTGTCTGTCTCTGGCGGCCTTGAGGGCCGTCTTCAGTGTTTTGAACTGCCGCAGCAGCCGGTCGGCCACGGGGGCAATGGCGGCGGCAAGGTCGCGCTGGCTGGATTGCGGATCAAGCTCCACGGCGACGACGCGGTTCACCTCGTTGTCGTCATAGTAGCCCATGACATCCAGCTGGCCGCGCAGGTCGTACACAAGGTTGGGGTCGGTCACGCCTTCCAGTTCCGCCGTTTCGTAGTAGTCCTTGAACGCCTTGAGCACGTCTTCCGGCTCGTTCACGAAATCGAGAATGTAGGTGGTGTCCTTGCCGGGGTGGGCACGGTTCAGGCGCGAAAGCGTCTGGACTGCCTGTATGCCCGCGATGCGCTTGTCCACATACATGCCGCAGAGCAGGGGCTGATCGAAGCCGGTCTGGAATTTGTTGGCAACCAGCAGGATGTGATACTCGTCCGTATCGAACGCTTCGCGCATGTCGCGTCCGTTGAGATTGGGATTGAGCAGCTTGCTGTTTTCCGTGACACCCTCCGGGCACAGTTCCTCATCCTTCACTTCGCCGGAGAAGGCGACCAGCGTGCCGATTTTGTATCCCTGTTCCTTGATGTACTTGTTGATAGCAAGCTGCCAGCGCACCACCTCCTGACGGCTGCCGGTGACGACCATGGCCTTGGCCCTGCCGCCCAGCAGTGGGGAGACGGACTCGCGGAAGTGCTCCACGACAATCTTGACTTTCTGGCTGATATTGTAGGGATGCAGGCGCACCCAGCGCATGATGCCTTTCATGGCCTCGCTGCGCTCCACTTCCCTTTCGTCCCACTCCGAACTGCTGCTGGCGATCTTGAAAGCCAGCTTGTAGGGCGTGTAGTTCTTAAGCACGTCGAGGATGAAGCCTTCCTCAATGGCTTGGCGCATGCTGTAGACATGGAAGGGGAGGGGCTTGTTCGTGTCGCTTGCTGGCAGGGTTGGCTCAGGTCTGCGCCCGAACAGCTCCAGCGTCTTGGCTTTGGGGGTGGCCGTGAACGCCACATAGGTAATGCCGTCCGGCGCGGCGCGATTTGCCATTTGTGCGGCGAGAATGTCTTCGTTGCTCACTTCGCCGCCATCCTGCAGTTCCGCCAGCTCTTCCGCCGTGAGCACCTGCTTGAGCTTGGCAGCGGCTTCTCCAGTCTGGGAACTGTGCGCCTCGTCCGCGATAACGGCGAACCGTTTGCCCTGCGTTGCTGCCAGCTCCTGCACGGCCTTGAGCGCGAAGGGGAAGGTCTGGATGGTGCAGACCACAATCTTTTTCCCGCCGGAGAGAGCCTTGGCAAGCTCTCCGCTCTTGCTGTTGTTCTCGCCGGTGATGGTGGCGACAACGCCTGTTGTGCGTTCGAAGGCAAAGATGGCTTCCTGCAGCTGGGCATCCAGCACGGTACGGTCGCTCACCACCAGTACGGAGTCGAACAGCTTGTTGTTCGCCGCGTCATGCAGGTCTGCCAGAAAATGGGCGGACCACGCTATGGAGTTGGTTTTGCCTGAGCCAGCGGAATGCTGGATAAGGTATTTTCTGCCCGGTCCTTCTTCCAGCACGGTGCGTACCAGTTGGCGGGTGGCATCCAGCTGGTGGTAGCGCGGGAAGATGACCTTTTCTATCTGCTTTTTGGGGTTGCGCAGTGCCACGATGTAGCGGCCCAGAATTTCCAGCCAGCTATCCCGCTGCCAGACCTCTTCCCAAAGATAGGCAGTGGCATGCCCCTTCGGGTTGATCGGGTTACCCGCCGCGCCGTCATTCCCCATGTCAAAGGGCAGGAAGAAGGTTGCAGCCCCGATCAGCTTTGTGGTCATGCGTACAAGGGAGTTGCTTACGGCAAAGTGCACCAATGCGCCGCGCGGGAAGTCCAGCAGCGGTTCCGCGTTCTGGCCCTTGGGGCGCGGGTTGCGGTCGTACCGGTACTGATCCACGGCGTCGTCAACGCACTGTGTGAAGTCCGACTTCAGTTCCACCGTGGCCACGGGGATGCCGTTGAGGAAGAGTACAAGGTCGATGCTGTTTTCGTTGGCGGTGGAGTAGTGAAGCTGCCGCACCACCCGCAGACGGTTTGCCGCATACTTGGCCTGTAACTCGGGATTCATGCCCAGTGCGGGCTTGAACTGGGCCAGTGCCAGCGGTTGGCGCAGGCCCAGCAGCTCCACGCCGAAGCGGATGACATCCAGTGTGCCCCTATCGTCCAGCTGTTTGCGGATGCGATCTAGCAGAACTGCTTCCGCCGCTGCACCGTGGTTCTTGGTCAGTGTGTCCCACGCCTTGGGCTGGGTTTGCTGCACCCATGCAAGGATATCGGCCGGGAACAGTGCCCGTGCTCTGTCATAGGCCTTGGCGTCATCAGCTTCATACAGCCAGCCATTGGCTGACAGGTGAGCGCAGATGTCGTTCTCGAACTCGATTTCCTTGTGCAGGCTCATGCGTTCTCCGTATTGTCAGTTGCCAGCTGGCTTGCTTCCCACTCTTTATAGGTCTGGTCTGTGCCTATGACTTTCCACCACGTTGTGCCGTTTGCCATCTGCCCTTGTATGACGGCAGCAGCGGCACTGGGGCTGCGGAAGGCGTAATCCGTTGTAAAGATGCAGTGCTGACCCTGTTCGGCAAGTACTCCGGTGTCACACAGTTCTTTATGGAGTCTGGCGTAACCGCTTTGCTCTGACCCTTTGCCTACCCAGTGCGGGCGGGCGTTGGAGTCTTTCAGCACGATGAATTCATCGCCAATGAGGGTTGCCTTGGCATACAGGCTGTGCTTTTTGCCGATCAGCTCGAATACGGGGGCGTCGGCTTCCGGGCTGACGTTGCATGGAGATGGAGCGGGGAGAGTGGGTTTGGTAAACTCTTGAAACATATCCACCCGCAGTGCAGGCAGAATGAGCAGCAGGTTTGCCAGAAATGCTTCCATATTTGCCCGTGCCGCCTCGGAAAGGCCGGGGCGCGGGGGCGTGTTGCCGTTCTCCAGTTCTCTGCGCTTAATCTGTCTGGCCAGCTCAACAAGGCGGGATTCCAGATATTTCACATGTGCCTTGTTCAGCGTGTTGGCTCCGGTGGAAACAAGTATGGCCTGTGTCCACCAGCCCTTGTTCTGCTCATGTTTTCTGATGCGATCCGAAATGTCTTCCCCTTCGCCGATGTAGGCCATGGGGGTGCCGTTTTCTTCATTCTCTCCCAGCAGAATGTACACGCCGGTGTGTTTGGATTCCGTACGGGTAAGGGCGGCCTTTATACGGGTGCGCGGTGTCATGAGCACATGGCCTGTCCAGTTGAACAGTTCCGCCGTGAGCATTCCATCCGGCTTGTCGTCTATGAAGAACAGCTCAAGAGAGCGGCCAAAGGCTTCAGACATTATGCAGCCTCCTTGGTGTTGGCGAGGTGTCGCACGTCAATCTTGCCGGTAACGGCAGCGGAGATGAGGGCAGAACGGCGTTCTTTTAGCAGGTCGATGGCTCGTTGGGCTTCATTGCTTAATTCATCAATGCGCTCCACCTCAATTCGAACATGGTTGGCAATTGCTGTGCGTTCATTTGGGGGAGGGCAAGTTAGTGGAAATTCATGTATATTGGTTGATGATATTGAAGCAAGATTAGTGCTTTGTTTTGACCTGGACATGAAATAAAATCGTCCATACGCGGCACTCGTTAGTAGGTTGATCCACTCAGGTTCAATAGAGATTGGGCGTACAGCAAATACGTGATTCTGGTGAATGCATGTATCTAATTCTCCGTTCCAAATGTGACCACGGCCAAGCTTGTCGAAATCGCCACCTTCATTCATGAGGACATCGCCAACGTGCAGCGTGTATCTTGTAAGCTCATGTTTAGCGATTTGAATCGTAGCTATGTCTTCTAAATCTAAATATCCATCTTGGACATTGGCTACTCTTAAATAGGGAACTTCTATTATCTCCGCCTGTCCAAGGTCTCGTCCCTTTGCCACTCCGCTTTGAACGTGAGCAGCAAACTTCAGTCGTTTTACCTCCCAATGCTCCGGCACCTCGCCAAGCCATTCAATGCCGCTGTCCTTCATAGGCGTATCTGGATTCAGTCCTTTGGTGACGGCATGAGAGATAACCGCCTGCCGCTTTTCCTTCAGCAGCTCAATCAGCTTTTCCTGTTCGGCCACCAGCTCATCAATCTTGGCGGTTTCGCGGTCAAGGAAGGTGGCGATGGCGGTTTGTTCGGGGAGGGGGGGGAGAAGCATCGGAAGGCGTCTAAGCTCGGAAAATTTCATGGACTGACGCAGGCCGCCGCCCATGGAGTAAAAAATTTTTTGAGTGTCATATGCTCGAAGTAGGTAGGCGATAAATACAGAATTTGCATGTAAAGGGCGTATCGCAGTGTAGGCGGAAGTGATTATTCCACGTTCTTCGACAAGGCCTGACCTCAGACTTCTTTGGTCATTTTGAAGATCGGTCAAGCGAAGAACTATGTCCCCTACTTCAATAATTTGATATGTCTCGAATGATTCAGGGAGGAGGCCATCATTTGTATTGATGTCTTTGCGAACAATTCGGCCATAGCTCAAGGACAAGAGATTGTTTTCAACCATTCCCTTATTGGAAGCATTGCATTCAATGGCGATGCTAATCAGTGGGGCCAGTTCCCAGTGGTTCGGCACTTCCCCCAGCCACGCAACCCCACTATCCTTATACTCTTCATACTTCGGAAAACTCATGCCGTAAGCCCCTCAATCATGGCCTTGATGCGGTCGGTGGTCTGCTTGAGTTCCGCGTCAATGACCTCCAGCGGGCGAGGGGCCATGAACACGTAGAAATGCCGGTTGAAAGGAATCTCGTACCCCACCTTGGTCTTGTCATGATCAATCCACGCATCGGGGGCATGGGGCAGCACTTCGCGCTTGAAGTAGGCTTCCACATCTTCGGCAGGCGGTACGTTTTCCGTATCCCGCAGCTTGCTGTCCGCAACGGGCTTGCCCTTGGTCTTACCACGCTGACCGAGCACAACCTTGCCGTTCTCGTCGCGCTCCGGGCGTTCCACGGTGATGGTACGGTAGCCGAAGTCGGAATTATCAAAGATGCGGCTGATGGGCTTGCCGTCCTGTTCCGCTTCCGCGAACTGGCCGAACAGGCGGGTGATCTCGGCAATGTGATCGTCTGAAAGTTCCTTGCGCTTGCTGCCAAGGCTCTTACGCATTTTCTGCCACATGGCCGAGGCATCAATAAGTTGCACCTTGCCCTTGCGGTGCTCGGGCTTGCGGTTGGTGATGACCCAGACATAGGTGCTGATGCCGGTGTTGTAGAACATGTCCGTAGGCAGCCCCACAATGGCTTCCAAC
>JBKEAK010000062.1:0-12904 GCA_047972125.1 Halodesulfovibrio sp. | reverse complement strand
GGTACAGGAAGCGGCAAAGGCCGGAACCATCGGGGCGGGAAGTTCCTTCCAGCGTCGCGGCTCCGCGCCATGCGTACTTTTCCAGCATCACGCCGTTCACACTCTTGGCAATGCGCCTGCCCGCGGCATCCAGCAGATATTCCACCACCCTGCCGTCGGGCAGCGCCACCGCGACAAGATTGCCCGCAACGTCATATGCATAGCGGGTTTCACCACCCGCCGAGAGACGGCACACCAGCCTGCCGTAGTCGTCATAGGCGAAACGCTCTGCCCCCGCCTGAACTAGACGCCCTGCGTTGTCATAGGCATAGCGGACCTCTCCCGCGCCTGCATGGGCTGACGCCAGACGCTCACCCGCAGGTCCGTATTGGTAGGTCTCTGTCAGCATCCGGACCTGTACTGCAGGTTGTACCTTGGCCTGCACCGAAGATTGCCCCAAAGGTTGCCCAGTAGGTTTCACAGGCGCGAGACCCACGTCCTGACCGGCCAGAAGACTGATCTTCCTGTGTTCCCTTGGTAGCGTGCGACGCATGCGGGTCACGCCCCTGTGCAGCAACCATCTCCCCACCTGCAACCAGCCGTCCTGCGGCATCGTAGGCATAGAAACGCTCTTCCATGCCCAGAGCGGTTCGCATGACCTTGCGGATGATACGCCCCTCTGCGTCACGCTGCACATAGAGTTCAGCGAACACAGGCCGTGCAGCAGGCAACGCAATGCTCGATGTACCGAAGGGGCGTAAGGGAGGGTGGACAGCAATCGCCATAGCACGCAAAAAAGCCCGTGTCCGGCTCAAAAACACCGGAAACGGGCACACATGCATGTCATGCGTATTTCGCGCTACAAACGCCCTTCCTCGACGCCGTGGCAGGCAACCACGGTTCCGCTTTCAAGCGTCCGTGCAACAGGCACTTCCTTCATGCAGCGTTCCTGTGCATGCGGGCAGCGACCATGGAACACGCAGCCGGAAGGCAGGTTGATGGGCGTGGGCACGTCGCCGGTAAGGCGCATGTGCTGAAAGCCCTTGCCAATACGCGGAATGGCCGAAAGCAGCGCCCTGGTGTAGGGGTGCTGCGGATTCTCGAACAGCTCCTTGGACGTGGCAAGCTCGCACAGGGAACCGAGATACAGCACGGCCACGCGGTCAGAGATGTGCTCAACAACCGAAAGGTCATGGCTGATGAACAGGTAGGTCAGATTGCGCTGCTCCTGCAGGTCCATCATCAGGTTGAGCACCTGTGCCTGAATGGAAACGTCCAGTGCGGAGATGGGTTCGTCCGCCACAATGAATTCAGGGTCCAGCACCAGTGCGCGCGCAATGGATATGCGCTGACGCTGACCGCCGGAGAATTCATGCGGATACCGCTCTGCCCACTGGGGGTTTATGCCCACGTGTTCCATTACTTCCGCCACCTTCTCACGCACCTGCGCTTCGGAAAGCTCGGGCTTGTGGAAGCGTACCGGCTCTTCGAGAATCTGGCGCACGCGCATGCGGGGGTTCAGCGAGGCATAGGGGTCCTGAAAGACCATCTGCGCCTTGGTGCGGAACGGACGCCTTTTGGCACCCTGCAGGTTGTCTATGCGCTTGTCGCGGTAGTGAATCTCGCCGCTGGTGGGCGGATACAGCCCGATAACCACGCGGGCGAGCGTAGACTTGCCGCAGCCGGATTCACCCACCACGGAAAGGGTTTCCCCTGCCATGATGTCGAGGCTCACATTGTTCACCGCGTGCACCACAGAGCGGTTGCGCACGATCTTGCCGCCGGAAAAGGCCAGCTGGTCCAGCAGGCCGCCGGAGATGTCAAAGTGCTTTACGACATTCTTTATGCTTACAAGAGGCGTATTACCCATGACTACTCCAGTTCATGACAGGCGGCGGAAACGCCGGTTTTCTTGAGTTCCAGCAGGGGAACTCTGGAAAGACAGACGTCCTTGCACAGATCGCAGCGGTTGTTGAAGGCACAACCTTCCGGAATGTCGGTAAGGCTGGGCATGCTGCCGGGAATCTGGTTCAGGCGCGCGCCGGTGGCCCCTTCGGGCAGTGCGGCGATAAGACCTCTGGTATACGGGTGCTGCGGGTTGGTACAGACCTGTTCGGTATCTCCCAGCTCCACAATGCTGCCCGCGTACATAACAGCCACCTTCTGCGTCACCTGCGATACGACACCAAGGTCGTGGGTGATGAGGATAAGGCCCATGTTCTCGTTCTTGCAGAGCTCGAGCAGCAGGTCCATTATCTCCGCCTGAATGGTCACGTCCAGCGCGGTGGTGGGTTCATCCGCAATGATGAGCGCGGGGTCGGTCAGCAGCGCAATGGCAATGACGATGCGCTGGCGCATGCCGCCCGAGAACTCGTGCGGGTACTGCTTGAGCCGCTTTTCGGGAGAGTTGATGTATACCTTGCGCAGCTTGTCGATGGCGATGGCCTCCGCCTCCTTCTTGGAGATGTTCTTGTGGGCCATCAGGGTTTCGACCATCTGCGTCCCGATGGTGAGCACCGGGTTCAGGGTCATCATGGGGTCCTGAAAGATCATGCTGATGCGGTTGCCCCGCACCTTGCGCATTTCTTCTTCAGAGAGGGACGCAAGATCGCGGCCGTCGAACCACACCGAGCCGCCGGCAAGAAAGCCCGGCTTGGAGATCAGATTGATTATGGAAAAACCCGTAACCGATTTGCCCGCGCCGGATTCACCCACAAGGCCGAGACGCTCTCCCCGCTTAAGCGTGAAGGAAACGTTGTTCACGGCCGTGAGCGCACAGTCGCGCAGGGCAAACTTGACGGTCAGGTTTCGTACGTCAAGCAAAGTATCCATGTTCCCTAGTCCTTATAGAGTTTGGGATTCAGGAAATCCCGCAGCCAGTCGCCCAGCAGGTTGATGGAAAGCACCAGCAGCACCAGCACCAGACCCGGGAACAGGGTAATCCACCAGCTGCCGCTCAGCACGTAGGTGAAACCGGACTTGATGAGCGAGCCGAGAGAAGGCTGGGTGGCAGGCATGCCGAGGCCGAGGAAGGAAAGCGCCGCTTCGCTCATGACCGCGTTGGCCACCTGCACGGTGGAGATGACGAGCACGGGGGTAAGCGTGTTGGGCAGAATGTGACGCCACATGATGCGCGAAGGCTTAAGGCCGATAACGCGGGCGGCTTCCACATATTCCTTCTTCTTTTCCGCAAGCACGGAGGCGCGCACGGTACGTGCGTACTGCGGCCATTCCGAGATGCCGATAACGAACACGAGGAACGGCAGCGCGATGTTGGCGTATCCTGCAACGCCGAAGGCGGTCTGCAGAATGGCGCCGAAGAAGATGGCCACCATGTAGGAAGAGAAGGACAGCTGCACGTCGGTGATTCGCATCAGGATGGAATCGATCTTGCCGCCCTTGTAGCCGGAAACAAGGCCGACAATGATGCCGAGCCCTGCCTGCAGCACCACGGCACCAAGGCCGATGAGCAGCGACACGCGTGCGCCGTAAAGAATGGTGGACCAGATGTCACGGCCCTGTGCGTCGGTACCGAGAAGGAACTTCTCACCGGAAATCCACATGGGCGCGATTTCAGCGTCCATGATGTCGATTGAGGAGCCGTCATAGGGATTCTGCGTAGCCAGCAGCGGCGCAAACAGCGCAAACAGCACCAGCACGAGCAGAATAAGGAAACTGCCGACCGCTACGGGGTCGCGCAGAAAGCTGTACAGAAAGTAGGAACCGCGGAATTTTTTCCACATGTATTATTTCCTCCCCGAGATACGGACCATGGGGTTGACCAGGCCGTAGATGATATCCACCACCGTGTTCACGGTGACGAAGAGCGCGCCTACAAAGACGAGGTAGGCAACCAGCAGGGAGGTGTCTGAGCGTTCCACGGCTTCGATGAACATAAAGCCCATGCCCTGCCACTGGAACACGGTTTCCGTCAGAATGGTATAGGCGATCATTATGCCTATCTGCACGCCGCCCACGGTAATAACAGGCAGCAGCGTGTTCTTGAACCCGTGAACCATGAGGATACGCCACGGCTTGAGGCCCTTGGCGCGGGCGAACTTCACATATTCCGTCTGCATCACTTCCTTCATTTCCGCACGGATAAGGCGGATGAAGAGCGGCAGCATGATGGAAGAAAGGGCAATGGAAGGCAGAATAAGGTGCTTAAGGCCGTCCAGCGTGAGCAGGCCGGTATCCCAGAAGCCCCATAACTGCACTGTTTCGCCACGTCCATACGATGGCAGCCAGTGCAATTCGACCGCGAAAAGATAGATGAGCAGGATTGCCGTAAGGAACACGGGGACGGAAACCCCTACAATACTGAATCCCATGATGAACCGGGCCAGCCCCGACTTGGGTTTCACCGCGGCATAAATGCCTGCGGGCGTTGAAACCAGCAGAATGATCATGGCGCTGCAGAACACCAGTTCCAGCGTTGCGGGCGCCTTTTTCATGATCACTTCGGTGGCAGGTTTACGGTAGAAGAACGAACGGCCGAGGTCGCCCTGAAGCGCATTGCTTACAAAACGGGTCCATTGCACCACGATCGGATCATTCAGACCAAGCTTGTCCCGAAGGGCCTCGCGGTCGGCGGCAGACACGGACATGCCTACCATTTCGCGCACAGGGTCCCCGAAGGAATACTTGATGCCAAAGCCTATGATGGAGATGACGAACATGACGAGCATTGCCTGCGCCAGTCGTCTCATGATGAACGCGAACATAACGGTTTAATATCTTTGTGGGTTATAGGTAATGTTGTGCAGTCGCCCGGACACGGGAGAACCGGCGCGGGGGCCGGTTCCTTTCATTCGGTCCTTTCCAAAGTTACCCAGTTGCGACGACGGACGCCCGCCGCCGCTCAAAGAAACTTTGAAAAGGAGAAGCCGGAGCGGGTTCGCCGCTCCGGCATTTCATCCATTCAAGGCTATTCCATTACCAGGTCGCCAAAGTAGGGGAAGTCCATACCGTTCACGATAGACTGGGCGTTCTTTGCCTTCTTGGAAGCGGCCCAGGAAAGGTCCTGCCAGTGCAGCGGAACGAAAGCTGCGTCTTCGTACAGGATCTTTTCAACCTGCTGCAGCATAGCGGTACGCTTTGCGCGGTCGGTTTCGGCATTGGATTCGTTGATGAGCTTGTCAACTTCTGCGTTGCAGTAGTTGCCGGAGTTGTACTGGCCCATGCCGGTTTCCTTGTTGGGGCACATGAGCAGGTACTCGGTGAAGTTAGCGGAGTCTTCGGTGTCAGAGTGCCAGCCGATCATCTGGATGTCGGCAACCTGAGCGTCGAACTCATCCCAGTACTGAGCCTTGGGCATGGTCTTCAGGTGCACCTTGATGCCGATCTTGTCCATCATTGCCACGAAGGCCTGAGCAATGGCTTCGTCCTTCACGTAGCGGTTGTTGGGAGCGATCATGGTTACTTCGAAGCCCTTTTCGTAACCGGCTTCCTTCATGAGTTCCTTGGCCTTCGCCACGTCGTAGCGGGGCTTCAGTTCTTCAACATAGCCAAGGTAGCCCTTGGGGCTCTGCTGGCCGGCGGTGGTGGAGCGACCCTTGAGGATCTTCTTCACGATACCGTCGTTGTTGGTAGCGTATACAACAGCCATACGAACGCGCTTGTCGGCAAATGCGGGCACGCGCTTCTGGTTCAGCTGCAGGGTGATAAGACGGGTACCGGAAAGAGTGATCAGGTCCACGTTCTTGGCTTCGTCAAGACGGTCGTAGTCCTGGGGGGGAACAGGCTGAATCCAGTCAACGTCGCCGGAAAGGATGGAGGCAACGCGGGTTGCTTCGTTGGCAATGGGCTTGAATTCGATGGTGTCCAGGTTGCCACGGGGGCCCCAGTAGCCGTCGAACTTCTTGAGCAGCAGCTTAACGCCCTGTTCACGTTCGGCAACAACGAAGGGACCGGTGCCGGATTCATTTTCGTTGGCGAAGGAAGGACCGGACTTTACGATGGCGGCCTTATCCTGGCCTGCGGCATCCTTGCCGGTGTAGAAAGCGCTGTCCATGGGGAAGATGTAGGTAGCCATGTTGAGAAGCAGGGGGTAGGCAACCTTGGTCTTCAGGTCCACGGTGTAATCGTCAACGATAACGGCGGGGCCGAACACTTCGAACAGGCCCTTGAAGTCGGGAGAAACCTTCAGGCGGTCAAGGGTCCAGGCAACGTCCTTGGCGGTAAAGGTGTTACCGCTGTGGAACTTGACACCCTTGCGCAGGTGGAAACGGACGGTCATGGGATCAAGACGTTCCCACTTCTCGGCCAGACGGCCTTCGAACTTCATGTCCTGAGTCCAGCGGATCAGCGGATCAAAGACCATGTGGGAATACTGCAGCATGCCGCCGGAAAGCTGAACATGCGGGTCAAGGGACACCGGGTCGGCGTCCATGGCGAGACGCAGGGTCTTGCCGGCCATAGCGGGGACGGCGAACAGTGCCAGAGCCAGAGCCAGCACCATTGCGGAAACAAAACGTTTCATCCAGTACCTCCAGTACTCTTTCAAACAGGTTTACCTACCTCAACGACGGATCGTTGCCACGTTCCTATAGCACTACAGCCGTGATCCGGAATACCCCCGGGTCACAGCTTAGATCGATCCAAAGTAAACAACAGGAAAGCGACTTATCCAACCCATGAACGGGCTTCAAGTCAAGTTATTTCTATAGCAAAAATGTCAATATTGTTATGTTGATACGACTAAAAGGCCCCTCTCGGAAACAGAACCGGCACTCTATCACCCCGTTTTCACAATTAGTGACGCGGGGTTGCGGCTGTCTGTGCGCACAATGCACCCGTGAGCCTGTAAGGCAAAAAAATACAGCCGGAAACCTTCGTGAATATGCCCGAATGCACCCACCCATTTTGGGGAGACCGGAAAATAGCACAGGGCATTTTGAGGCATCTCGCAGCCGCTATCAGGCCAGAGCCTGCACAAGCCGCTGCAAGGCCTCCGATAACTGGCTTTTGGCACATGCAAAATTCAACCGCATGCCGCTCTCGCCTCCCGGCCCGTAGGTGGTGCCATGGTTGAGCGCAAGGCGGGCATCCTGCTGAATGCGGCGGACCACCTCGGCCATGTCGCAGCCGGTGCGCCCGCAGTAGCCGGAAAAGTCCAGCCACGAAAGGTAGGTTCCTTCAAGGGGCATGCAGTCCACACCGGGCAGCGCCTCTACTGCCTGTGCCACGGCATCGCGGTTGGCTGCCAGATACTGCAGCAGGCTGTCGAGCCATGCATCGCCGTGGGTATAGGCGGCCATGGCTGCAACCATGCCGAAGGTGTTGGGCAGGAACATGCCTGCGCGGTGCACCTGCCGCTCATACTGCCTGTGCAGTGCCGGATCGGAGATGATCACGTTCCCCGTGAGGGTGCCCGCAAGGTTGAAGGTCTTGGTGGCTGAGGTGCAGGTGATGGTGCGCGCGGCCACCTCCGGCGCAATGGAGGCCATGACGGTGTGGCTGTGCCCCGCATCCGGATAGACGAGGTCGTGGTGTATTTCGTCCGCCAGAATGAGCAGGTCGTGCCTGCAGCACAGCTCTGCCAACCGCTCCAGCTCCTGCCGGGTCCAGACCCTGCCGCCGGGGTTGTGCGGGCTGCACAGAATAAGCATGCGGGTGCGGGCGTCTATCTGCGCTTCCAGCGCGTCAAAATCCATCTCGTACTTGCCCTGCCCGTTGCGGACCAGACGGTTTGCCGTAACGTGGCATCCGTTGTTCCGCACGGCCCCGTAGAAGGGATAGTATACCGGGGTCTGCAAAACCACGTTGTCACCGGGACGGCAGAATGCCTGCACGGCCAGATTCACGCCCATGACGATGCCGTGAGAGGCGAATATCCATTGCGGTTCAATATGCCAGCCGTGCCTGCGCTCCATCCAGCCGGCAATGGCCGCATGATACTCCGCATAGTTGCCGGAATAGCCGAGCACACCGTCTATCATGGCAGAAAGTGCGCTCTTCACGGCGGGCGGGGGCAGAAATTCCATATCCGCAACCCAGAGGGGAATGCCCCCTTCTGCCGGGGAAACCCCGAACAGGGCCTGCATGTCGTCCCATTTTTCGCAGTAGGTGTTGTTGCGGTTGATTACGGTATCGAAGTCGAAGTGGTTTGCGGACACGGGCGTTTCCTTTGTTGATGAGTATTGTCTGCTGCGGGTGCGGGAATCTGCGCTGGCTGCAGTGAGCCACAACCGGCCCCACAGTGAAATGTTAGTACGATAACCTTGAAATATCGGGGGGCGGCCAGATGTTCCCTGCTGCGTTACGCGCGGGCCACGAACCAGCCGTTCAGCATGTCCGGCTTGCCGTAGAGAAAGGGTTCGCCCTCATATCCGCACATGGACCCGCCTGCCGCCTCCACCAGTGCCTGTCCGGCTGCGGTATCCCATTCCCATGTGGCATGCAGGCAGGGAAAGAGCTGGGCCCTTCCTTCCGCCAGCAGGCAGAACTTGTAGGAACTGCCTGCCCGCAGCCTGGTGTGGGGCGCATCACCCATATAGCTGTCGAGGCGCGGGGTCTTGTCCACATTGCTCTGCAGCACCACGGGGCCGCCATCGCCCGCGTCCCGTATGGTGCGGATGCTGCTGATGGTACGCACCGGCGGCACCGGCCCGCCCTCCCCGTCGCCTATGCGCAGCGCACCGGCACCGGCCACGCCGAGATACGTTGTGCCGTTGAGCGGCACATGGATTATTCCGGCCAGCGGCCTGTGATTCACCATGTAGGCGATATTCACCGTGAACTGGGCGTTGCGTTTGATAAAGCCCTTGGTGCCGTCCAG
This sequence comes from Halodesulfovibrio sp., assembly GCA_047972125.1. Lineage (GTDB taxonomy): Bacteria > Desulfobacterota > Desulfovibrionia > Desulfovibrionales > Desulfovibrionaceae > Halodesulfovibrio. The sequence goes on along the minus strand of JBKEAK010000062.1, from coordinate 4,146 downwards.
CGGGTCCACGAGAAAATAGCTTGGCCACGCGGCCCGTTCCTCATAGGGGGGCAGTCCGGCTTCTTCGGAGATGACGGGAATATCGGGAACAAGGCGCGAAAGGCCGTTCAGAATGCAGTCATTGGCAGCCTCGTCGGCAGTGGTAACGGGCGAATCATCTTCCTTGTAGGAGATCTGCACAGTTTCGCCATAATACTGCATGATCAGCGCTCCGGCTTCTTCCGCCAGCAACGCCATATCCCAGAACACCTCCGCAAGACGCGCAGGCAGCGGGGTGAGTAGCGATTGCGGAAATTCACCTTCCGCATGCAGTTGTTCAAGGACTGATCTGTTCATGCAATGCTCTCTTCACGCTATTCAGGTGGCGTTCAGACTGCTGACAAAGCCATTTCCGGTATATTCAGGCTCCGCCGTGCAGGAGCCTAACGTTCCTGCACCTCGTATACGCGATGAAATCCGTTTTTGGACCCCAGTCCCGGCTTAACGGGATATGGTTTACGGAAAAAGAGGGTTTGTCTGTACCTTCATGCCATTGAGGTGACGTTGTCCCCTTGGCGAAGTGCCCTCCACTGCTGTAGTACATGCATTAGCCGAGGATGTTAAGCACCCCGCAACCGCCGCAGTATCGCAAACGAGGTAGTCATGCCCATTGTCCACCGCACCGCAACAGCCGCCCTTTCTCCCGCAGCCTCTTCTGCCATACAGAATGCCGCCCTGCAGGCGGAAACCATGCCCCGTAAAGGCGATACGCCGTATACGCTGCGCCTGCTTCTCTGCCTGTTCGCCTGCCTGTGCCTGACTCCCGCACTCGGCGGCTGCGGTTCACGCAACACCGCAACGGTAGTGCAGGACGGCCCCCCGCCCACACGGCAGGAAGCGGCCATCGTCCGCACTGCCCGCACCGTCATAGGGGCAGACTACAATTACGGCGGCTGCAATCCGGCTGAAGGCTTTGACTGTTCCGGGCTGGTCTGGTGGGCGTATCAGGAAAACGGCCTCTCCGTACCCCGCACCACCTCGGCCCAGAGCACCGGCGGTCGCCCTGCCGACTGCACCTATCCCAGACAGGGTGATGTGATCGTCTTCCGCATCTCGCACAAGGGCCTGCACTCCGGCATCTACTCCGGCAACGGGCATTTCGTGCACAGCCCCAAATCCGGCCATGTGGTGCGTGAAGAATCGCTGCGCAAGGATTACTGGCAGTCCCGGCTGCTTACCTGCCGCCGCTACCTGCCCTGACCTGCCAAGCCTGCCCCAGAAATTTGCCCTGATGTTCGCCCCGAAATCCGCCCTGAAATTCGTCATGAAATTCGCCCTGAAATCCGTTATGACGCTCGCCCCGGCGTTCAGCCTGACGCACATGGGTGCTCATTACGGCACGCCCCCACCCCCCAAGGTTCCTTTGTGAACGCGCCCCACCGCCGGCAACGTGACGTAGCGGGCTTTGCAAGCCCTACAGGCCCCGGCGCGGGGAGATTCCGGCATTGATGTTTGCATGCAACACAACCATTTGATATAGTTGCATTATATTGACAAACTCTATCCGGAGAAGCCCCATGTATAGAAAAATTCTATTGCTCGTTGCAGCCTGCGTCCTCGTTCTTGCCGGTAACGCCTTTGCCGGCAGCTACAACTACATCTCTCCCGAGCAGATGAAGACCAACCTCGAACAGAAGACCCCCATGCACATCATGGACATTCAGGTTGAGGACGGCTACGCCAAGCACCACCTGCCCGGTGCCATGAAGTCCTGCGCGTATCCCGTGAAGTCCGCAGAAGACAAAGCCAAGCTCGATGCCTTCATGGCTGACATCACCAAGGACGAGGCTCCTGTCGTCATCATCTGCCCCCGCGGCAAGGGCGGTGCCGAGCGCACTTACGAACACCTGAAGGAAAAGGGCATTTCCGAAAGCCGCCTGCTCATTCTCGAAGGCGGACAGGAAGGCTGGCCTTATCCCGAATCGCTGGACAAGTAATTCCGGTACTGAAAATTGAAGAGCCGCCCCGGATCATCCGGGGCGGCTCTTTTTTGTTTCATCAGGACATGACTGGCCGCTAGCGGGCAATGTGCTGTCGCAACTTCTCCAGCACAGCCTGCTTCTTGGCAGGCTTGGCAAGGTAGTCGTCGCATCCTGCCGCAAGGCACTTCTCGCGGTCTTCAGCGTAGGCATTGGCGGTCAGGGCAATAATCGGCACACGGCGCTTGCCGGTTTCCGATTCAAAATTCCGTATGGCCTGCGTTGCGGCATAGCCGTCCATGCCGGGCATCTGAATATCCATGATAACAGCATCAAACTGCCCTGCCTGGAACTTGGTAACGGCCTCGTTGCCATCTTCCGCATAATCGCAACTATAGGGCGAATCCTTAAGATAGAAGCCCATGAGCATGCGGTTTGCGCTGGAATCTTCCGCAATGAGCACCTTGCCGGTCATGTCGGAATCTTCCATGGAGCCGCCTTCGGCAGGTGCCATGGAAAGGCCGGGGGTGAGCGTATTGTTCAGCAGGGCATCCACCACGCTTATCAACCTGCCGGGTGTGGCGGGCTTGGCAAGAATGGGCAGCCCGGTCTGGGGCAGCGTCTTGCCGCCCTGAGGGGAATGCGGGGAGTCCAGATACAGCACGGTGGGGGGCAGCATGGAGCCGAACCGCTTGAGCATCTGCCTGTGCGCAGACACGCCGTCCAGTTCCGGCAGGTCGCTGCCCATGATGATGGCATCGAACCGCGTAGACCCGTGCCCGTTCTGGCGTTCCAGATGATTCTGCGCCTCCTGCACCGAGAAGGCTTCCACGCTTTCCGCACCATGGTTTGCCAGCGTGAGAACAAGGTAGTGCAGGGTGACGGGGTTGTCGTCCACCAGCAGCAGACGCCTGCCCGCCAGCAGGGCGGAAGGCCCGCTCACGCCTGCCTGTTCCGGCAAAGGCAGCACGCAGGAGAAGGTGAAGGTGGCTCCCTGCCCCGGACGGCTCTCCACACCGATGGAACCGCCCAGATACTCCACAAGCCGCTTGGTAATGGCCAACCCAAGCCCTGTTCCGCCATATTTGCGGGCGGTTGAACTATCCGCCTGCGTAAAGACATCGAAAATGCTCTGCTGCTTGATGATGGGAATGCCGATGCCCGTGTCCTTTACGGCAATTTCGAGCGTCACATTGTTCTCAACCCGCTGCCGCACATGCACCGTGGTAATCACATGCCCGAGCGAGGTGAACTTGAGCGAATTGCTCAGCAGGTTGAGCAGAATCTGCTGCAGCTTGTTGGGATCGCCCACCACCTTTTCCGGCACGTCGGGGGCTATGTAGAGAATGGTTTCCAGCCCCTTCTGGGCCGCCTGCACGCTGGTCATGGAGAACACACGCTCGAACAGCCCCTCAAGGCCGAACGGAATGTGCTCAAGCTCTATGTGCCCCGCCTCGATCTTGGAAAAGTCCAGAATGTCGTTGATCAGGTCGAGCAGCACCTCGCCGGACCCGCGCAGCATCTGCAGATACCGCGACTGCTGCTCATTAAGGCCGGACGCCTGCAGCATATCCACCAGCCCCAGCACGGAATGCATGGGCGTGCGGATTTCATGACTCATGGAGGCAAGAAAGCCGCTCTTGGCGCGGTTGGCTTCTTCCGCGTTCTGCATGGCCTTGCGCAAGGCATTTTCAGCGGCTATGCGCGGGGAAATATCGCGAATGACGCACAATACGGCGTCCTGCTCCTGATACCGAAGCTTGCGGATGTGCATTTCCGCATGAAAGGCTTCGCCCTCCACCGGCATGATACGTATCTCGAACTGTCGCTTGGCCAGCGGGCTGCCTGCGGGCGTCTTGCGCACCATTTCCAGCACCTGCCACATCTTCTGGCCATACTCCTGCCCCACAAGATCCTGAATGGACAGGGAAAGCATGCGCGGGCGCTCCGTCCCCATGAGGTCCAGCGCCTGCCCGTTGCATTCGAGAATCCTGCCTTCAAGGGCATAGATGACAATAGCGTCCATGACCTCCTCAAAAAGCAGCTGGTATCGCGACAGCTCTTCGGCCTTATGCAGGTTTGCCAGCATCGCATCCGGCGCATGGAGCACGTCGTTCACTTCCGTGATAGGCGTAAGCCCGTCCGGCGGGACAAGGCGGGCCTGCCCGAGCGATATGCCCCGCGCACT